>JAQVID010000531.1 GCA_028695865.1 Thermoguttaceae bacterium
TAAGCGAATGGAACTGACCCGGATAGTTGCGGAAAGTACTTCCGGCGAATACGTCTTTAGAAAGATGGGGAATGACTAAATGGCCAAAACAAAAACAGCAAAACGCAGTACAAAGACAACCGTTCCGTTTTCCCATCGACTGGTTTTAAGTCAGTGGTTTCTTTCGTTGTTCGGCTGTAAAACGTTCGAGGAACTTGCGGAACCGTTACGGGTGGAACGCGTTCAGGAAGGGCTGGACGAGAACAACATCCATTATTTTTATCATATTCTTTGCAGTCATTTTCCCAATTCGGAACAGTTGACTGACTCCATTCTGCTGGAATATGATCAGAACATCGTGCGTCATACACAGGTATTGAACGAATCGCGTCGAACGTCCAATCAGCCGCCGATTGTCTGGAAGTACTTTCAATATTTGGCCTTGTTGGCAACGGAGGTCTATCTCGACCGGTATTTTCGTGACCCGGATTCGCTTCGGGACGATATTGAAGCGCAGATCAATTCGTATAATACTGGTAAAGAAAAAGCGAATCAGGTTCAATCATTTAACGGCAGTACCGATCCGGCGGATGACTTAAACAAGGTCGCGTTCTGGATTGCCACTGGCGGCGGTAAAACGCTTTTAATGCACGTCAATATATTGCAGTATCAATTTTATCTGGAGAAATTCGGCAGAAGTCGCGAACTGAATCGCATTATCCTTTTAACGCCGAATGAAGGACTTTCCGAACAGCATTTACAGGAGTTCAAACTCTCCGGTTTATACGCCGTTCCCTTCAGTAAAGATCGACGCGGCAATACCGAAGGACTTTTTACCGGACAGCAGATTGAGGTCATTGATATCAACAAGCTTTCTGACACAATGGGCGTTAAGACCGTTGCCGTTGACGCGTTCGAAGGAAATAATCTTGTATTGGTTGATGAAGGACATCGCGGCATGTCTTCCGGTGGGAAAGGCGTTTGACTTCAATATCGTAACAAGCTCTGTTCGCGAGGCTTTTCATTCGAGTATTCTGCGACATTTGCCCAGGCGGTTCGAAACGATACCGAATTATCAGGTCTCTATTCCCGAAGTATTTTATTCGACTATTCCTATCGTTACTTTTACGAAGACGGATTCGGCAAGGATTATCAGATACTCAATCTGGACAAGGAGACACAAAAGGAGCAGCTTGACCTGTATCTGACGGCCTGTCTTTTGTCCTTTTTTCAGCAGTTGTATCTCTATAAAACCAAAGAATCGGAACTGCGTCCGTTTGCGATTGAGAAACCGCTCTGGATTTTTGTCGGGAGTAAAGTTACCGCAAAACTGGCCGCCCAAGATGCTTCCGATATTGTGGAAATACTGAAATTCCTGAATCAATTTCTTGCGGATCAAAAAACAAGTATCCGCCGAATTGATCGGATTCTCAATAAGGAGGGAATTCGCGATGGAAAAGGGAACAATCTCTTTGACGAATCTTTTACCTGGCTGAATACGTGTGGCTTGACCCCCAATGAAATCTATCAGGAAATTTTATCCCTTTTGTTCAACGCTCCCAAAGGCGGAACGCTTCACGTACAGAATCTCAAAGGAGCGCAAGGGGAAATCGCTTTGGAGTCCGGAGTCAGTAATCCGCCGTTCGGGGTTATAAATGTCGGCGACGATTCCCAACTTCTGAAATTGTGCGCCGCCAATGGACTTGATACAGGCGAGTCCCCCTTTTCCGGGTCTCTTTTTTACGAAATCAACAAACAGAACAGTACTGTTAATCTGTTGATCGGTTCGAAAAAATTCACGGAAGGCTGGAACAGTTGGCGTGTCAGTACGATGGGCCTCATGAACATCGGAGCAAAAGAAGGAACACAAATTATTCAGCTTTTTGGACGCGGAATCCGACTCAAAGGATATCAGCAATCGCTGAAAAGAAGTGGTGCGACAAACGCTCAAATCAATTATCCAAAATATATCGAACTTTTGGAAACGCTCTCCATCTTCGGGATACACGCCGATTACATGGCTCAATTTAGGGACTTTCTCAAAGAGGAAGGTGTTTCGACGGATCGTAAGATCGCATTCTATCTCCCTGTGGTCAAACTGTCGGGCCGCAAGCCGCTCAAAACGATTCGATTGAAAAAGAAAATTCGGGAAGTCTGTTCCGATTTCGGTCAGGCGTATCGCAAATTCGCTCCAGCTGTGGCACTTGACTTCCCGAATGAATACCTGCAAAAGAACCAGATCATTCTGAACTGGTATCCCAATATTCAGGCAATGCGTTCACAAGGTAAAAATACCGCCACGGCAATTGTCCCGAATTTAACGCATTTTCAGCAGAAGCAGGTCGTATTTCTCAATATCGATAAAATCTATTTTGAACTGGAACGATACAAAGCCCAACGGGGCTGGTATAATCTGAATCTTTCGCGGTCGATTATACCGAAACTGCTTTGTAATCAGACCTGGTATTCGCTTTATATTCCGGAAGAGGAACTGACGCTAGAGCGTATCCTAGAAATATATTCCACGAAATGGAGACAATAATTGAAGTATGTTGAATCCGAATCTGATAAGAAAGAATAAGGAAGGGAGTCCGAAATGAGACCTTATTCAAACGATTTACGGGAACGGGTAATCAACGATATTGACGCGGGAATTTCGATTCGTAAAGCCGCTGTAAAATGGCATATATCGCCGAGAGTGATCAGCCAATGGCTGAAACGCTATCGGGAAACAGGAAGTTACAGCCCGGTAAAGGGGAATCGCGGTGTTCGTCCAAAGTTAATTGAATATCGCGAGTTACTCAAAACATTGTTACGGAACGTCCGGATATAACATTGGCGGAAATTCAGCCCCTTCTTCCTGTAACCGTCAGTCTCCAGACAATTCACCTCGAATTGAAAAAACTGGGGTTTACTTATAAAAAAAAGTCTTCATGCCGCCGAGCAAAACCGTCCTGATGTTTTGGTAAAACGTAAAAACTGGAAAAACAAATTAAAAAACATCGATGAGAACAAGGTTATTTATCTTGATGAAACATCCGCAAAAACCAATATGACACCAACATACGGTCGTTCACTGAAAGGAAAACGTCTTGTTGATCACACGCCTCACGGGCATTGGATGACCATAACGGGTGTTTTTGGTTTGACGCTTAACGGACTTGTCGCTCCGTACGTTTTTACAGGCGGCATGACAAACGTTCGTTTTGTGGATTATATCACAAATCATATTATCCCGCTTGTTCGTAAAGGTTACACAATTATCTGCGATAATCTTGCGTCGCACAAACAAAAAATCATCGCCGAAATACTTGAGGCTCATGGAGCCAGACAGTTACTTCTCCCCGCATACAGTCCTGATCTGAACCCAATTGAAATGTCATTCAGTAAAGTTAAAACTCTTTTACGAAAAGCCAAATTACGCACGGTCGATCAGGTCGTTGAGTTTTTACAAAATGGGCCGGAATACTTTACTCCCAATGATTGCCATGGATATTTCAGTAAAACTATAAATGTAGCAA
>JAQVID010000532.1 GCA_028695865.1 Thermoguttaceae bacterium
TAAGCCGCCAAAGCTTTACGCCGCGTTTCGACCGGCAATCGTACATCACCCAAAAGATTGATCAAATGATTCTGCATACCCACCGTTGGCACGACCCGGGCAAGAGCCAGCCCCGAATCGGTCTTTGCCGGAAAAGCAATTAAGTCACGCACGAATGGCTCAATATCTTCAATGGGATACATGGCGGGATGTTCGAGAAGCAACTTCCGCAAAAGGGCTGCCGCCGATTTGGCCTGGGTCAAACGGACGGCCGCCGGAACCTGTTCCGGTTTGGCTTTTTCGAATAAAACATTCAGTGCCCATTGACTGCTTTTAACGTCTGTCGGAAGAGGAACTTCAATGGCACCAGGACGCGGATAAACAAAATCCGACGGCGTTGGTGTATCCGGTCCATGACGCAAACCAATCATGACCAGTATATCCGCCGTTCGGTAGTCGTTTGACAACATCTGTACCACCGTGCGAATTTCCGGAGTGCGAATCGTCTGCGTCGCGAAAACAAGCTCAATATCCGGATCGGCTTGAGCCTTGGCAATAATATCACCACCGGTATTAACCGGAACGATACGATAACCTTCGCGGGCAAACCGCTCTCCCAAGACCAACGCCTGGTCCAATTGAGCGTCGGCAACAATCGCCTTTTTGTCCCCTGTTGATCGCGCAAAGTGCATCAGGGTCGACGCAACGCGACTGGCTCCGATATAAGATTTGTCCGGATTGAGTCGCACAACAGACGCGGCGGCCGCAAAACGAAGACGACGATCCGAAGAGCTTGCCGCCTGGACCAGTATGGACGGCCCATTGTTTTCATAACACACAGAAGCGTCATTGGATTGACCAAGCAAAAAAGCCGGTATGATCCCCCCCTTGCCATGGTTCGTTTTCATGGCCAAAGAGAGAGCCCGTTCGAGCGCCAGACGATCGGCGTCAGGAAAGACCTGACGAAAGCCGGAAAGATTGGCCGGTTTGTCAAGTCCCTGCTCATACATCAATTGTTCCGCGTAAGCGACCATGTAGTAAGCGAGAAAAACCGCATAACGATTCGCGTCGGATAACTGCTTTGCAACCGGTGCCAGAAGTCCGGCGGCTTCGAGCGTTTTATATCGGTAATATTGATCGTTGTCAAAATTGCCAAGAGCGGGGGCCTTGGCTGTTTCATCCCAAATCCAGACCGCCGAGATACCATCGATCGCATCGGCAACCGGTACGCGACGGTCATAAAAATCCCTGACCTGAGTGAAAAGTTGATCAAAGACATTCTGAACCGCCGGAATCGTTCCGACCTGTTTGACCAGAGCTTCTTTCAAGACGCCATCGTGAATTTCTTTTGAGGTCGAGGAATTATAATATTTGGCAAGGAGTACAGGGGCCACTCGCGGATTCTTTGCCGTTCCCAAAATTTCGATAAGCGATTTAAGCAAAACTTCGTCTTGAGTTTGAAGAGAAACAATCATGGCGTCCGTCGCGAAGTCACCCAGGAACTTCAAGAGGGTTTTCGCGTCGTTCATTTCCTGAACTTTCGTCGATTTAAGACGATCGAACAGCTTCAAAAGCGAAACGACCCCTCCTTTACGCACACCCAACAGTCCCTGAATTCGTTGGTCCTCCGAGGGCGACGATGTCTTTTGAATCGCCTCGTCGACGACCTTTGGGTCTTCCCAATGTTTCTTCGCTTCGGCCAACGCCTTATTGGCAATTTCGGAACCCACCGGACCAATAACCGGATTTGAGACCAAGAACAAAACGCGATCAGGGCCAAGTCGATCAATAGCCGCGGCATACTGTTCCGGCGACCCTGTTCCGCTCTTCGACTTCTCAAGCAAGAAGCGGGCAAACTCCGGACGGCCCACACGCGCAATCAACGCCGCCGCTTCAAAAAACTCCGGACCTGTTTCGGGAGTTTTCGTTAAAATCAGTTTTTCGGCCGCCGTTAGTGTCTGATAGAATTCTTTTTCCGTCAGTTTCGATGGGTCTTTATCTTGCGGACGCTCGTAAATAACCTTCCCGTCCTTTAAGACTTTGGGAATAGGAGCACCCGGCTTTGCTTCCCCTTCTTTGGGGGCATTCGGGTCTGGGGCCGCTTGCGGTGTGAACGGATTGGCCTCCCGTTCCGGTGCTTTCTTTTCGGCTTTCTTCTTGACTACGGAATCACCAAAAACATCATCGTCTTGCAGAATCTGCGCCGCTTGAGCGACCTGACAATCAGGAAGGAATTGCTCCAGAAATTCACACATTCGGAGTTCATTTGGTACAGAACCCAAGAACAAAGATATAACGATAAAAAACACCATGCCCGTTGTCCGGACAGCAGTCCGCCCCCAAACGCTCGTCATACTTCATTCCTCCAAATGTGTAAATGATCTTTACCCTGCCATTCCTTCAAGTCGCTCGCAAAACACTGGTACGTTCAACCGATAAACTCCGCAATCCGGTCAAACGCTTTTTCCAGGTAGTCCATACTCGTTGCAAACGAGGCGCGAACATAACCAGGAGCCCCGAAGGCGCTTCCCATGACCGTCGCGACTTTGTGTTTGGCCAATAATTCCAAACACCACTGTTCGTCTGTATCAATCCGAACGCCTGCGTAGTCCCGTCCCAAATGCTCCTTGATATTGAAGAAACAGTAGAACGCCCCGCCCATGTCCGGACAGGTCACGCCCGGGATACCCGCAATTCGGCTGGCAACGTAGTCTCGACGCTTCGCAAACTCGTTGAACATACTCGCAACGCAAGTCTGATCGCCTGTAATCGCCGCGATCGCCGCGTATTGACTAATACTGCACGGGTTTGACGTCTCCTGACTCTGAAGACTGCCCATTTTCTTGGCGACATTCTCGGGAGCCAGGGCCCAACCGATTCGCCAACCGGTCATCGCGTATGTCTTACTCACGCCGTTGATCAAAATCGTTCGGTCAGCCAAACCATCGCGAAGCGTTGGGAAACTGTAAAACTTATTGCTTCCGTAAACGAGATGATCATAAATTTCATCGGCCAGAACGAACAAATTCTTTTCTAAAACAATGTCAGCCAGCGCGGTCAATTCTTCTTTTGAGTAAATACTCCCGGTCGGATTCGACGGACTGCACAGGAGAAGCATACGCGTTTTGGGCGTAATAGCTGCGTGAAACGCTTCGGGCGTCAGTTTGAAATTATTTGCTTCGTCGGTACTGACGATCACAGGAATCGCGCCGGAGAGTTTTACCAACTCGGCGTAACTTACCCAATAAGGAGCAGGAATAATCACTTCGTCGCCGGGGTTGAGTGTACAGAAAAAAGAATTGTGTATCGCGTGTTTTGCCCCGTTTGAAATAACACATTGTGTTTGAGCATATTCAATGCCGAAACGATTTTTATACTCGTTCGTAACCGCTTTTTTCAGTTCCGGAATACCACTGGCAACCGTATAACGCGTGTGACCTGCCTCGATGGCGGCAAACGCCGCTTTGCAAATGTGTTCGGGTGTTCTGAAGTCAGGTTCCCCCAAACTCAGATCATATA
>JAQVID010000018.1 GCA_028695865.1 Thermoguttaceae bacterium
TCAAGATGATCGTCCGGACGCGTCGTCAGGCAAAGCCAGGTGATCAAAGCGAAATAGAGACAGACACGAATCAGAAAAGGGAAATCGAAACGGGGGCTCGACTTGATCACGTCCCCGGCATGTTTCTCACGTGGCTCAAACGGAGCCCGCAAGGACGTTGTGGTCACGGCCGTTTCAGAAGGAGTCCGGGAAGCAGGACGAACGACGGGAACGGCTTCCCGCTCGTAACGAACCATGGTCTCAAGAGATTTCCAAAGATCATCGGAGCCGTTTGTCGCGGGATTCATGGTCGTTTCGCCGGGGAGTACAGGGAGTATCGGGAATGAATCGTCTGCGTCAACACGGGCGGAGAGCAAAAGGGCCAGAAGAAAATCGGCGCGATAATTAGCCCGAACCGCGGCGGCCAGTTCGTCATTCTTTTGAACCTGGGCAAGCAGGATACCGGCCTCCTCATTGGTGATTTCTCCCCTGACAAGGCGATCTATTAAGGCAAAAGGGTCACATCGGGGCTTGTCAGACATCAGACACCTCGACATTCATCGTTCGATCGACACAGATTTGGAGTCTGGCCCGAATACGGCTCATAAGTGAATAGATGGTCCCGGCTTTCTGACCGGTACGTTCAATCAGTTCCGCATAGGAAAGATTCTTCAAATACAAAAGCTCAATAAGTTCGCGGTTCTCCGGCTTGAGCTTGTCCAGACATGATTCCAACGCGTGAAGCTCTTCACGGAGCATGGCACATTCCTCGCCCGTTTTGGGCTGTTCCTTCTGCCAAATATAATCAAGCAACTTCTGAACATTTTCCGGAAGATTTTTTACCCAGTCGCGCCAATACTGAAGCGCGATATTTTGTGTTATTTTTCGAAACAGGGGGCGGAGATTGTTCGGATCAACATTCCATTGATCATATTTCTCAATGAAATCAATATAAACATCGTTGACAATGTCTTCCTGAAGGGATCGGGAAGGCGCATGACGGAACGCGACTCCGCGAATAAAATCGTAGTGCCGCAAAAATAGACTTGTTGCCTCATCCCTGGTAAGGTGACGCTTCTGTTCGGTCATGAAAGCTCCGTGTTTTTCTTTGTCAAGCCGCGATACGGCCCCTATTGTATCACTTTCTCTTGCTACAAACATCGTTACTGAAGGGTTTCCGGCGTCATTCCTTCGTTTTCTCCTGTTCGATCCGATCTTGAAGAGCAATCGACCTGACGCCATTTGCTCGCCCGAAAGGGCGACTTCTCAAATATAACAACGCGAAAGCGACTTTTCTTGCAGGAATAATTCTTTTTTTTAAGAAAAAGATTTTTTTAAAAGATTTTTTTGAGAAAAGGGCGTGGGAATGAATGGTAACATACGCGAGTTTGGCAACTTGGGTAATACAAAGAGGCCGAATTGCTTTTATGTCTGGGTGTCTCACCCCTCAGCGAGAGAAAAAAGAGGAAAGATGTTCTTGCGGTAACGCCGTGACGCAAAGAAGAGGAATGACGCGACCAGCGATCCTTCCTTTTTCATTGTACCTTTGTTCCCTGGTGTGAGAAAATAAAAAAGAGACGATGTTTACACAAAAGGATGAAAAGTCCCGCCTCTTTGCAAAGATTAAAAAGATTAAAAACTCGCAAACCACCGGTCCTTCATTTTTCAGCGATGCTTGTACTTCGGAAAAGGTTGGCAATCAACTGATTGCGAACACCGGAGCCGAATGTTTGGCGGAACGTAAAACTAACACTTGGAGAAATAATGGCCGTATTTAATAAAGTTGTTCCTTTTATCATTTGCAAAAACGAATCAATATTGTATAATGGGCAATGGACATGGAGGATAATCAGGTTGTGTTTTTCCTGACTCCGTGTGCGTGAACAGGCTAAATTGGCTAAATTCCGTTATTGTCCACTCGATTATTGTCCATTCAATGAGGATTTCATGTATTTATTGAGCGAATGGGAAGATTATCAGCCTCGGACGGTGGAGAACTTTGCGCCGGAGAGAATCGTATGGGCAAAAGGGAGTCGCCGATATCCTCAATTCGACGGGCTCATTCACAAAATCATTGCGGTTTATCCCCAGGCGGAGGTTGTGTTTCAGGAAGATACGCCTCATAACCAATCGTCGCTTATTCGCAGAAACATCTCGGGCAAAGATGAGATATCCTCAAAGCTTGAGTTGCACAACATGGGGAAAAAAACGCTTGTCTTTTCGGAGCACAAAAGCAGCTTGCGATTCAGCAGTGAAGAAGGCAATACCTGTCCAAACTATTGGCATTTTTCACTTTATGGATTTTGCCCTTATGGCTGTACCTATTGTTATCTTGCCGGAACGCCCGGTGTTTATTTTGCGCCCAGTGTCAAAATATTTCTCAACATTGACGAAATATTGAATCGTATTCACAGGCAATCGGAGCAAAACGGCGTGGAGACATCCTTTTATCAGGGAAAACTCCAGGACGGACTGGCCCTTGACCCGTTGACCGGTTATTCACTGCGGACGATTCCGTTTTTCGCGAAAGAAAAATATGCCAGGCAGATTATTCTGACCAAATCCGCCGATGTCGAAAATCTTCTTGATTTGGATCATCAAAAGAAAAGCATTCTTTCATGGACGTTGAGTCCGCCAGAAATTTCCGTCTTATACGAACCCAATACGCCTTCGGTGCCATCGCGCCTTGAAGCGATGAAGCGTTGCGCGAAAAGCGGCTATCCGGTTCGAGCTGTCATGATGCCTGTTATTCCTGTCGAAAATTGGCTTGACCTCTACGCGGACTTTTTGGTCCAGTTATTGGAAGAAATACCGATTTCGCGTCTTACAATAGGCTGTATTTGTTCCTATAAATCGGCGTTTGCCCTGCAAAATCAGAAGCTTGGAGGTGATAATGTCATCACCAGGAATATGGACCGAATATATACAAAACAGAATGACGGTCGAATTCGATATCCAATGAAAACAAGGCTTGATACTTATGAACATCTTGTTCTTGCAGCTCGAAAGATTCGTCCTGATTTGGAAATTGGCTTGTGTCTCGAAAGCGATGAAATTCTTCACTCCACAAGTGAAATTCT
Organism: Thermoguttaceae bacterium; assembly: GCA_028695865.1. Taxonomy (GTDB): domain Bacteria; phylum Planctomycetota; class Planctomycetia; order Pirellulales; family Thermoguttaceae; genus JAUNBG01. The sequence goes on from JAQVID010000018.1 coordinate 3,060, forward strand.
TTTAAATAACACCACGCCCGGAAAGTGTAATTGCGTTTTATGAGCATATTGCTTGAGGAAGAACCAGTCCAATTTAATTTACCCTGACAAAAAGCGATTTTACCACCCCCCATTTTACTTGACAAGGCTGAATGTTTCGAGTATTCTATCATTATAGAGACGCAAGGAGGGGGAGGGGTTGCCTTTCGTCTTTTTGTTTTCGCTTACAGCGATGATGTCGACGAAAGAACTTTGCAATTCTTCTGTTGTGTTGTGTCGTCGGGCTTTTACGAACATGAACTTTTGTCGTTCAATATTATTCAATATTAGGGAGGAATCGATTCGTGAAGAGACTGTATATGTTGTTTATTCTGGTGTTCTTGATGGGTACCGTGACGGAATTGTACGCGGCGGACACGGCGGACGGTGACGCGTTCCCGTTCCTCATCTCGTATGATGGAGCGGACAATGCGTCCAGCATGTCGCATTTGCTCAATGCTCCGGCGGGGAAAAACGGTTTTATTCGGGTAGAAAACGGTCGATTCGTCGACGATCATGGTCCAGTCCGGCTTAATGCGACGAATCTGACCGGACCGGCAAACTTTCCAACGCATGAGCAATCGGAAAAACTTGCGCGGCGATTGGCCCGGTTCGGTTTTAACTGTGTACGTCTCCATTATTTCGACGCTTCATACGGAACGTTCCATTTTCCGAAACTTCCCGGAATCGTCGATGAAACCGGCGATACACTTCGGAAACTGAGCAAAGAGCAACGGGACCGTCAGGATTATCTTATCGCAACGCTTAAGAAACACGGTATTTACGTTGACATGAATCTTCATGTGGCACGTACTTGGGACGAACGCGACGGGTTCGTTAATCCACAGCCTTGGGCCGATAAGTCGCTCGACAACTTTGAACCACGCATGATCCAATTGCAAAAGGAATACGCCAAAGAGCTTCTTGGGCATGTCAATCCGTACACCGGTCTTGCGTATACGGACGATCCGTGCATCGCGGTGATCGAAATCAATAATGAGAACTCGCTGTTCCAGGGGTATCGTAGTGGAGCAGTGAACTCCATGGCACAAGTCTATCGAGATGAGCTGCGTCGTCAATGGAACGTCTGGCTCAAAAAGCGTTATGGCACGACCGCCGCGGTCAAAGAAAGCTGGAAGATTGAACCCACGACACTTGGCGACGAGCAAATCAGCGATGGCGACTTTGCCAAACCGATCAAGTTTGACGGGAAAAAGTGGACCTTGGTCAGCGGCGATACCGGAGTAAAGACATCGGTTCAAAATGGAGTACTTAAATTGGATGTTCCCCGTGTTGGTGACCAGTATTGTCCAAAACTGCACCGAACTGTCGCGGTCAGAAAAGACGGCGTTTACACCTACTCGTTCCGTATTCGACGCGCTAAAGGTTCGGGCACCGTGGAGCTTACCACGGCGGTTGCCGAAGTTGGCAAGGGTTGGCGAAGCCTCGGAGTACATCAGCGTTTCAAAGTTGGAAGTAAATGGAAAACCGTGAAGTACGTTTTACAGGCGCCCGATACATCGGAGACGGTGCAACTTCAAATGACACGCTTTGCGCCCGGAACCTATGAGATCGACGATTTGTCGTTCAAGGCCGGCGCCGAAGGCGGCTATACCTTTCAAGGCACGCTGCAAGACAGTAGTATACCGATAGTAGATCAAGGTCAATACGCGCCGTGGAAAGTGCGGGCCGACTTCACGCAATTCCTCTTCGATACGGAAGACAATTACTGGTCTGGTATCTACCGTTATCTCAAGGACGAACTGAAGGCGAAGTCCATCGTTTCCGGGACGCAGCTGGGTTATAGTCCTCCCCAGGTTCAAGCGAAACTGGATTACATTGACAACCATGCCTACTGGAGCCATCCGTCGCCCGTCAGTGAACAATGGCGTATCCGAAACACGGCGATGGTTCGTTCGATGGGCTGCATTACGGGACTGGCCGGATTACGTGTCCACGGCAAGCCATACACGGTCAGTGAATATAATCATCCGTTCCCGAATCTTTACGGAGCGGAAGGGCAACCGATGCTCCGCGCATACGGCAGTCTTCAGGGCTGGGACGGCGTTTTCGAGTATACGTATAACCACTCGCCCAACTTTGAACCGCGGAACAACGGTTATTTCTTCAGTATTATTGCGCGCACGGATGTATTGGCCCATTTCCCGGCCTGTTCCGCAATCTATCTTCGCGGCGATGTGCAAGAAGCAAATTTGGCCGCCGTTGCCTGTGCGCCTCTTGACGAGTATATGAAAGGACTGGCTGGAAATCAGGTCTCCGCCGATATCGGAACCTATGGTGTTGATTCGCTCATCTCTCTGGTACACAAGACCGCAATCAGACTCGATGCCAAAACCAGAAGTGAGATCAAGCCCTCGCCTGTGCCCTCCGCTGCTTCGGCTCGGGACTATAAAAAAGCGATCAACAGCAAGATCATTGTGAGTGACACCGGAGAATTGATCTGGAATCGTGAAGTCAGTGACAGTCCCTATTGGCTCGTCGATACGCCCAATACGAAACTGTTCACCGGTTTTCCAAAAGACAGAACGGTGAAGATGGGCGACGTTTCACTGACCATTGGCAAGACAAGACTCGATTGGGCAACCGTATCTCTTGTCTCGCGTTATGCCACCGGATTCGGCTCAACGGGAAAAGCCAATATTCTTTTGGCCGCCACTGGATATTGCGGGAATGAAGGCATGGTCATTAATCAGATATCGAAAGAGACCATTCGACTTGAGGACTGGGGGAATGGTTCTGTCGTTGCGGAAGGAATTCCCGCCGTGGTCACACTCAAGGCGAATCCGGCGTCCGTAAAATGCTATGCGCTTGATCCTGAGGGAAAACGCAAGATGGAAGTCGCCGTCAAGGCAGCCGAAGGCGGCGCACAAATCGCGATAGGCCCCGAGTACAAGACGGTATGGTACGAAATTGACGTTAAGTAATCGTTGGGACAGGCCCGGTTTTTGCCGGTATTTGAGCAATATGCGCGATATCGGCACAACATGGCATCAGTAATGGCATCGGTAATGTCATCAGTAATCTCGCCTTTTTTTTGGGGTCACGGGGTTGGTAAGGGAATCCCAGCCCGGCATTTGATTGTCTATTTCATCCAATCGTCCGAGCGATAAGAAATGCCCGATTCAATTGAAATACTGACGCCTTTTCAGTTTCGTTGTTGGTACTGAAAAGAACATGACTTCGATCAAAGAAGTCGGACCACCACTTCAGGTGTGCGGTATAATGTTTGGAACAGGGAACCGAAGTATTGGTTTCGTGAACGAGTTTAAGCGTTTTGAAACGTTCTGCAACAGGAGCCTTCGGGGGAACCTGGCATGTCATTGCCACGGTTTCAAACCGGTGTACGGTACCGCTTTGGCTTTGGAGAACATCATCCCGAATACGAACCGGTTTTGGAGTAGAGACAATTGCTCCAAACGTTCGGCCTTTCAGGGGATCGGAGCGATCAGGATAATCATCGCGGCCCTGTGTTTTGCCTGTTTCGTCGAAATAATGTAATTTTCGGTTCGTATGATACCATCCGATTCGACCGGCAGTGAGCTCGGCCTCCGACAGAATTGTATCGGGAAATATGGGGTGTTTTTCATTTTTTCCCCAAAACAGATCGCTGGTTTCGAAGCCATTGATATTCTCACCGGGGGTCTTGCGTCAGTGTTGCAAACCCGCCTGGGGAGCGACCGGCTTGTCTGATTCAATTTCCACCATGACAACAGGTCGATTGGCGTCAACCCACAGCCGGCGAAAGTCCATCAGCAAATTGAACTCGCCCTAATAACCGTTTCGCGTCGCCGAATATCGCCAGAAATGTTACTGGTGCGAGCGCTCCGGAAAATTTCATGACCCAAACGCCCGTCCATTATCTCCGTGGCACCGTCGCGCCGCCACAGGTTCAGTCCTGGTTGTGTCTGCCCGATACGGCGAACGTCTGTTTCCCGTGAACGGTTACGATCATACAACATTGAATGGCCTGTTCTTCTTGGTTGCCTTCTTAGTCGCGACTTGCGGCAAAAATTACTCCCGACCACTTTATTCCCAATCTTTTGTGCTCTTGACAATAGGGGTACGATGAAATACACTATGAAGGAGTGCGATAATGATTTGCGGAAAAACCGGCGATTTCGGGTAGTAAGTAGAAGTTGAAAGAGGTGGAAGATGAAAAAACTGATGTATTTGGCCGTGCTGGTTCTGGTTTGTGGACTGACATCATTTCTCTTTGGAGGCGAAAATTCGGTTCGGGGGCACCGTATGCTCGTGGCCGGTTGTTCGACGGACAAGATTGCGATGATCGGGTCCGATGGAAAACTGGAATGGTCTGTTCCGATTGTGGGTGAGGTCAATGATGCCTGTCTGGTCGGTCAGGACAAACTGCTCTATTCCTGTTCTAAAGGAGCCAGAATGATAGATCGTGATGGTCATGTTCTTTGGGAGCATAAAGAGAGTGACGCGCCTGCCGGCGGACAAATTCATTCGGTTCAGATGTTGGATAACGGGAATATTCTTATTGCGAAAAGTTGTATTCCGCCCGCGATTCTGGAAATTGCTCCTGATGGAAAAATCATGAAATCGATTACGGTTCATACGAAAATTAAAAACCAGCACGGAATGTTTCGACAAGTCCGAAAAACTCCCCAAAATACCTATCTGTATGGCTTAGTCTCTGGAAAAGGGGAAAGTAACAAACTCTATGAGGTCAACGAAAAGGGTGAGATTGTGAAGACATTTCCCGTGGCTCTTCATGCTTTCGCCGGTGTTCGTCTTCCCAATGGTAATACTCTGATCGCTGGTGGTGATGGACATGAAATCGTCGAGTACAATGCCGAAGGAAATGTGGTTTGGAAAGTCTGTCGCGATGATTTGCCCGGGCGTTCGCTTGCCTTTGTGGCAGGACTTCAGCGGTTGCCCAACGGTAATACTGTTTTCACCAACTGGCATGGTCACGAACCAAACAAGGAACAACCTCAAGTTCTTGAAATTTCACCCGACAAAAAGGTTGTTTGGGAATACAAAGATTTTACCAATCTGTCGTATCTTTCGTCCATTGAAATTCTGGACAAAGATGTGCTTCAAGCAGGCACTCCGCTTCGTTAACAAAAGGAAACGCTTATCGCTTTTACGTGGAGTGAGACGGAAACAGCGGAGTATCGCTCCGATGAATGACGTGATCAATGACGTGATCAATGACGTGATGAATCATCGCTCCCATAAATGAAATACCTGGTATGGTTTTCAAATGAAAGTTTTCGAATCGCTTTGGAAGAGTACCCCTTATGGGGTTTGCATTAAAGGTGTTAACCATTTTTGTTTGTTTATGCCGTAAATTCGGCTATTCACAACTCCTAATTCCGTGCGTTTCACTCACTGCATGACGGGCTTGATGTATTTCCATCGTGCCCATTATCAAGGTCCATTACGACCAACAAAGCCCGTCATGGTGGTTGCCCTCGACCGTAATCAGGGAATTGATTGATCATATCAATCGTAACCGTTCACGGCGATTTTTCCTTTCACACGAATGGTTCGTCGTGTTCCTCTAACTGGGAGTATGGCAGAACCAACCAGCGACATCAACGATTTATCAGAAGAATGACGAAAAACAGTCAACGAATCGGTCGATTCCAGCCGATTGAGGAGTATGGAAAACCTGGAGATATAAAAATCAGGAAGCTTGAAATGAAAAACGCAGAGCTTACAGCAACAATTGCCGGGCTTACAGAAAAAGTCGCGAAGCTTACGAAGAACTCGTCGAATTCTCAGCCGTCGTCAAAGATTATCTCGCCGCCAAAATCGCCGGACAAGCGAAAGAAACGCAAACAAAATGCCCAAACAGAGACCGAAAAAAACTCTCATGTGGTGAAAGTTTCTGATAAAACAACGAGAAGATCGGGAAGTAACGCGGCGGTCAGCAGTATGTCCGATCGTTAAATCCGACAAAAAGAAGAAAAACAACAATGATAACGCGTGAAGAAATTGCGGAACGGCTTGCGATGCTGGAATCGCAAGAAAATTTGAAGATTCTGTTTGCCTGCGAGTCCGGATCACGGGCATGGGGCTTTCCATCGCCCAACAGTGATTACGATGTCCGATTTATCTATGTCAGGCCCTTGCGTGATTATGTTCGTCTGCAACCTCTGCGGGACACGGTCGAAGGTTTTTGGGACGAAAACGAGTTCGACTACGGCGGCTGGAATATCTCGAAAACACTTAAATTGTTTATGGCATGCAACACGAGCCTTTACGAGTGGCTCGGTTCCCCGATTGTTTATTGCGAGAATGGCCCGTTTGCCGAGACTCTCCGTCAGGCAGTTGCGGTATGGTTCAAGCCGGTACGCAGCATTCATCATTATTTCAATCTGGTACGCAACTTGGCCAGTCCCCTGCTCAACGGCGAGCAATACAGCGTTAAAAAGTTCTTTTGCATCATTCGACCGCTCCTTTGCTGTCATTGGATCGACCTTTACAAGACGATGCCTCCAACGGAAATTTTTCAAATGCTGGAAGTACCCGGCATTCCAACTGCCGCACGCGACGATGTCTTGACTCTGGTCGAGACCAAACGGCAAATGAAAGAGCGAGAGCAGCTCGTTGTTTCCGAGCAGCTTCAGCGATTTGTTCGCGTGTTGTACGACCAAATGAGCGTGGCTACCGCCCAATCCATCGATACGTATCCGCACGGTGATCATGTGCCCCGCGAATCGATGGAAGAACTGTTCTGGAACACCGTCCGAACAATGGAGCCTTTTCGGGATAACCTTTAATCATGCCATGCAAGATATAATCAAACGCAAAACACTTCAGAAAAGTACTGCGATCACAAATGACTGGTTGACGATTTCCACGCGATACATTATTACCCAAAAAATATTGAACACGGATTGGGCTTGCGAATGACCAATCCGGGCCGCTCAAACACGACCACACGGGAACGCCTACACAGTACCGACCACACGGTTTTCGCCATGCTGTGCGGAATGTAAAAGCAGTGTTCACATTTGCGCAAGTAAAGCCAAAGTGTTCGCTTGAAAAGTAAAAGGGAGTGTTTCTTTTTTCGAAGCGAAGAGGTGTTTCACAGGAGCACGGGCAAAAAAGACTCCCGATTTCTCTTTGCCCCCCCCTCCAAAAATCTGTGAAAAGTTGAGTAAAACCCCGAAATCGCTCTGGATTCTTTTAAAAACTTTCGCTATACTCCAACTGATTCTCTGCGGTGGAGAAGCAGGTACAAAACAAACAGGATTCAATCGATGTACGGACGCAAGACTATTATATATATGCTCATGGCGGTGATGTTGCCGATTTTGATCGGCTCATCGACGGGGTGTAATGGTGTTCGGCGACGATTGACTATTACGTCTGACCCGCCTGGTGCACTCGTCTATCTGAACGATCAGGAAATCGGAAAAACGCCCGTTTCGCACAATATTACATATTCCGGGACATATAAAATACGTTGTACAAAAGATTCATTCGAAACAAAGACGGTCATGCACCGGGTCGGAACTCCCTGGTATCTGTATCCGGGTGTCGATTTCTTTTCCGAGAACTTCGTCGCGGGCGAAATTCGTGATTTGCAGACCTGTCATATCGTACTGAATCAGCAGCGGGAGATTCCTGGTAACGAATTGCTCGATGAAGCCAATAAAATGCGAACACAGGCACACAACGCGGCCAATCAAACCCCGGGAACGGCTCCTGTTTCCGGTACGCAAGTTCCTGGCAGCCGACCATAATCAAGCCAATCATTACAAAAGGGCATTACGGGTATGTCTGTCGTTGATCAAAAGAAGCAAATGCGAGCAACTGTTCGGGCCAAGATCAAAAACGCTTTGGCAACTCTTTACACAGACCGTGATGCAACGGCCAGATCGTTTGCGACGCAACTCTTTTCTATTTCTGAAGTTAGAGCTGCCCACACAATCATGGCCTATATTGACCTCCCGGACGAAGTTCCTGTATCCAAGCTAATGAGCGACTTCTTTTTCCGATTGGGACCGACGGAACAGCTTTCACCGGTTGCCCTTCGTAAGGTCGTTGTTCCTTACTGCCAGGGAAAGGAACTTGGTCTTTTCCGTTTTTCCACTCCCGATTCACCTGAAACGACCGATCTTGTTCTTAAAAAAGAACTTACGCAAGGTCAATTCGGTATTCTGGAACCCCATATGAGCCTGCGAAACGATCCTGGCCATGTGGTTGAACTTTCGGAAATTGACGTTGTACTTGTTCCCGGGATTGCGTTTGACCTTGTCGGTGGACGCTTGGGACGCGGCGCAGGATTCTATGATCGGTTTCTGTCGCGGTTGTCGAAACACGCTACGCTTATTGCCTTGGCTCTGGGCGAGCAACTGGTCGAAGCCGTTCCCATGGAAGAACATGATCGCCGGGTGAACTACCTTGTTAAAACACGTGGTGTACATAAAATACAGTAACTATACACCGTACACAAACAGAGTAAAACTTGCCGAATTTAGCGGTTATTTCTAAAGTATTGATTATGACGGGTCGATAAATTTACCGGAGACCCTTTGTTGTGTCCTGGATCACTTACGTTCCCGGGGAGAAACAACGATGGAAAACGCCGGACTGAAACAGACCATGTCAAAAACCAAATCACAGACCAAATCAAAAAACAAGATACACATTTCATTGTTTGAACGAATAAGCAATTTCGTGTGTGAAATCGGTGGGAGTATCACTTCCCGAATTCAATTCGCGGGAGAACTTGCGCTCTTTTCGTTCGCGACGCTCTTTTGGCTCTTTACAAAAGGCGCCAAAAGGGAAACGTTAACTGCGGCGTTTTATAATATTGGTGTGTTAAGCGTACCTGTTGTAATGTTGACAGGGACGTTTATCGGTATGGTTTTGGCCGTACAGACCTTTCCGCATTTTAAGCTGGTTGGATTGGAAACTCGAATTGGAGCAGCGATTAATCTTTCGCTTGTGAAAGAACTGGGCCCGGTCTTGGCGGCGACCATGCTTGCCGGACGAGTTGGAAGTTCCATTGCGGCGGAATTGGGAACGATGAGAGTCACGGAACAGATCGACGCCGTCACGAGTATGGGTACCAACCCGATACACTATCTGGTGGTACCCCGATTTCTTGCCTGTCTGATTCTGATTCCCGGTTTGACCGTAATGGCCGACCTGATGGGTGTCTTGGGGGGAGCATTTTTCTGTATTCAGATACTTGATATCGACTGGAGTTATTATTGGGAATATTCCCGTAATATGGTGGGACACTTTGACATATTTGCCGGAATGTTCAAAAGCATATTTTTCGGAGGAGCCATAGCACTGATTTGTTGTCACCAGGGATTTCGCTGTGACCCGGGTGCCGAGGGAGTCGGCAAGGCGGCGACACGTTCGTTTGTCATTTCATTCGTGATCATTTTGCTGTTGGACCTTCTGCTTGGAATTGGACTCGACCGAATCCAAACCTGGATATGCGGTGGACCAACCGGAAGTGTATTGTAATACAAACATGAATCCCAAAGCTCCTTTTCGACCAGAGAAAAAGATTTTAAACCAATGAACGACGAAACCACCCTTGAACCAACGATACAGCCTGAAGCCGGGCAGCAATCGCAACAAAGCGATTTTGTTCCGGAAGGGCATGTATTTGTCTCGGAAGACGGCACACGAAAGGTCTTGCGTCGCCGTCAGCCGCTTTTGGAAGTCGAGGGAATGAGTGTCACGTTTGGAACTCATGCCGTACTGCATGACATCAATTTGCGGGTACGACGAGGCGAAACAATCGCGATCATCGGAGAAAGTGGTTGCGGCAAGACGGTACTCCTCAAAACGATGATCGGTTTGATTTGGCCAACGAGCGGCGATGTTCGATTCGAAGGCAAATCGTTGTCGAAAATGTCGAGTCGTGAACTGGTTACCGCACGAAGCAAATATGGATTCGTATTTCAACAGGCTGCCTTGTTCGACAGCATGACCGTCGGCGACAATGTTGCTTTCGCCGCGCGACAAAACAAGACGAAAATGAATCGTCAGCAAATGAAAAATCGTGTCGCGTATTTGCTCGAAGAAGTCGGACTCAATCCGAATATTGTCGGGCAGATGCCGGCGGAGTTGTCCGGTGGAATGAGAAAGCGGGTCGGATTTGCCCGCGCTCTCATGATGGAGCCGGAGCTTATGCTTTACGATGAACCGACAACAGGACTTGATCCGATCATGAGCGACGTGATCAATGAGCTTATTATCAGTGCCCGGGATAATCATCATGTTACAGGCATACTGGTAACGCATGACATGAAGTCGGCCCGCAAGGTTGCCGATCGCGTTATCATGCTTTATCCGCACAGTCGCTTGGTACCGGGTGAACCACAGATTATATTCGATGGGCCGCCATCGCAACTGGACCATTCACCTGATCCGCGAGTCACGCAATTCGTCAATGGCGAAGCGGGCGAACGGGTTATGGAAATGGCCGCGCGACACGGAACTGAAAACAGATCGGTACAAGAAAACGAGTAAAACATGTGCATGAAGCAGATGTATAACGTGGCCCGGCGAATATCCACTGGGGAAAAGAGAAAAAACTATGACTAATCGCAGAATGGAATTCCTGATCGGTATGACGGTTGTCGTCATTTTCGTTGCGGTCTCCGTCATGACCATTTTATTCGGACCGGAACAAGGTATTTTCGTTCACGGCGGCGGAAAACGAATGACCATAATCTTCGACAAGGCCAACGGTATTACGAACACATCAAAGGTCGTGAAGAGCGGGGTCGAGATCGGACGCGTTTACAAACGTGAACTGACAGACGATGCCGACAAGAGCGCCGTGCGGGTTTCCTTTGAACTCAATCCGGGCGTGAAAATTTACTCCAACGAGTATGCGCGAATCAATCGTAATCTGTTGGGTGACGCGGCCATTGAATTCGTTAAGAACGCCAATTTTACGGGCGAAATCATCGAGATCGGTTCGGAACAGCTTATTGTAGGACAGCCGGGTGCCGATATTTCCGGCACGGTCAGTAATATTGAAGGAGACCTGGCCAAGACGCTGGAACAAGTACAGAGCGCGGCGGCCGGAATTACTTTGTTCATGGACAACGTAAATCATTTTTTGGGAACACCTGATGAGGTTCAACAAAAGAAGAACCGTCTTCAAAACGTTTTCAATGAGTTGAGTCAGACACTTCAATCAATTAACGGTCTGGCCGCGAACATGAATGAAATCATGTCGGACAAAACTCTTAAGGACAACATTCGCAATGGGGCCAAAGAAATTCCGAATATTCTCGCAAAGGTCAATGAACTCATGGGCAACGCCAATACGCTTGCTCAGGATTTCAGATCGACGCTTGAACGAACACATCGCAGTTTCGATCAGGTCGAAAAGAACCTGGACAACCTGGGCCGGTTCACCAATTCACTTGCGGAAGACGGTCCGGACCTGATTGCGTCGCTCTCCGACAGTTCAAAAGATATTCGTCGTATGGTTGGCAATATCAGTCAGTTGGCCGAGCAGCTTAATCATGACGTGAAAGACCCGAGTACAACGCTTGGCATGTTGGGCGATCCTGAAGTCGCCGCGTCCATTCGCGGAATCATTACGAATGCCGAAGAAATTTCGGTCAAGATGCAGCCGATTATGGACGACGCGCGAGTCTTTACTAATAAAATCGCGCACCGCCCCAGTTCTCTTGTCTTCGATTCGAAAAATTATAAAGGTCTCACCGGTGGTGCCGAAAACGCGGTGGGCTTGCAATCACTGTCGCCTTCCGGGGGAACAAGTTCATCGCTCTACCGCCTGACCTCGGGCGAAGCAACGACAAGTTCAACTCTGCCGCCGGTGCTCTCCGGGAGCAAACCGGTCGATGGTTCCTTGTACAATCCGGATGATTTGGCCGGCTGGTATCGTCAGTATCCCCAAACGGTCGCGAAGAAGTCGCCCTCTTGCCTGGAAGGTTTACTTGGCAAAATCAATTTTCCGATCTGTTCTCGAAGCAAGGAACCTCGCCTTGACATGGAGTCGCCCCTGGGCACAACACTGACGGCCGCGGAAAGCGATCCCAATACGCTCGAACTTGAGAACAAACTCAAATCAAATTCACTGCCCGACAAGTCGCGATCGGCCAAGGAAAATCTCATCCCGCCCGACGTTCGTCAAATCGATAAAACGC
>JAQVID010000533.1 GCA_028695865.1 Thermoguttaceae bacterium
CAACTGTCATAGCGAATTCAGGCTCAATTCGACCTATGTTACATCTTGGATCGTTCCAGAAGAAACGCACGGATCGGCCCTTTAATCGGTTTTGGTATGCCGAACAGAAATGATCGCATGTAACGTATATAAACTCTATTGATAAAGGAGAAATCCAAGTGGCAAAGAAAATGTCGTTTGAAGAGGCTGCACGTCAGCCTATCGCCGTCGGCGTAAGCAAATTGGCGCGGGCGGTCAAGAGTACTCTTGGACCACGAGGTCGTAACGCGGTGCTCGACAAGGGTTGGGGTGCTCCCAAGGTAACCAAGGACGGAGTCACCGTAGCCGAAGATATAACCTTGGACGACCCGGAAGAGAATCTTGGTGCCCAGCTCGTGAAAGAAGCCGCGTCCAAGACGAATCAAAAGGCAGGTGATGGAACGACCACCGCGACCGTTTTGGCCGAAGCGCTCTATTTGGAAGGCTTGAAAATGGTTGCCGCCGGAGCCGATAACATGGCCCTGTCTCGCGGAATTCAAAAAGCCGCAAGCGCAGTTTGTGATTCGCTTGCCAAATTGGCGACACCGGTCAACGAAAAGAGTAAAAAAGAAATCGCTCAAGTCGCGACCATCGCCGCCAATAACGATCAGGCCATTGGTCAAATTCTTGCCGAAGCTTTTCTGAAGGTCGGTAAAAACGGTGTCATTACGATCGAAGAAGGCAAACAGTTCGAAACGTATGTCGATGTCGTCGAAGGAATGCAATTTGATCGCGGTTATCTTTCTCCTCATTTCGTGACAAATCAGGAAGAGCAAACAGTCGAATTTGACGATGCTTATATTCTTACCTTTGAAGACAAGATTTCCTCGGCCAAGTCGCTTGTTCCTTTGCTCGAAGCGTTGAGCAAGCAAAACAAGCCGCTTCTCATTCTTTCCGAAGACGTTGAAGGCGAAGCGCTTGCCACCCTCGTGGTTAATAAGCTCCGTGGTATTATCCATGTCTGTGCGGTTAAGGCTCCCGCTTACGGAGACCGACGCAAAGCCATGCTTGGTGATATTGCCATCCTGACCGGAGGCAAGGGGATTTTCCGTGACCTCGGCGTTCAGCTCGACGCGGTTCAGATTTCCGATCTCGGTCGGGCCAAAAAAGTGATCGTGACCGGCGATTCAACGACTATTGTCGGTGGTGCAGGCAAGAAAGAAGAAATTGACGGTCGTATCGCGATGATTCGATCCGAAATGGAAACGACCACCAGTAGTTATGATCGTGAGAAACTGGAAGAACGACTGGCCAAGCTTGCCGGTGGTGTTGCCCAGATTCATGTCGGTGCCGCGACTGAAGCCGAACTCAAAGAACGCAAGTTTTTGTTCGACGATGCCCGCGCCGCGACCAAAGCGGCTTTGGAAGAAGGAATCGTTCCCGGCGGTGGTGTTACCCTGCTCAAGAGCGATAAGGCGTTGAGTAAAGTCGAAACCGCGGGCGACGAAGTGTATGGCGTTCAGATTGTTCGCAAAGCACTCGAAGCTCCGATTCGTGAAATTGCCGAAAACGCGGGCGTTGACGGCGCGGTTGTCGTGAATCGCGTTCGCCATATGAAGGGTAAAAACGATGGTTATGACGCCGATAAAGACGTCTATTGCGACTTGGTGGAAGCCGGCGTGATTGATCCGGTGAAAGTTGTTCGTACCGCGCTTCAAAACGCCGCGAGTGTCGCTTCCATGCTGCTTACAACCTCTTGCCTCATTACCGAGGTCAAGAAAGAGGAACCGCCCGCAGGCCCTGATCCGTCCATGGGACCAATGGGTGGAATGGGTGCCATGCCCGGCGTCGGTGGCTTGGGATATTGATCGTAATGGTGTTGATTTAAAGTTGCGGCGCGTGGGAGATTCATCAGGTATTTTCCTGCTGACGCGTACTTTGCGAATTGTGCTTGCAGCCGATTCCCTGATTTGTCGTGTGGTGCGACCGATATCCCGTTTTCCGAAGGTAAGCGGGGGGAATCGTCAGGAAATTGAAGAATCGGCTGTATAAAGTTTTTAAAAACTTGTTGGTGTTTTAACAAAAATTTAAAAATTGTATTACATATATAATATGAAAGGGATAATAATATGAGTCCGTCCAAAAAAATTAATCTTCGTCCTCTTGATGATCGTATCGTTGTAGAACCGGTTGCCGCGGAAGAAATGACCGCCGGTGGAATCGTTCTTCCTGACACGGCCAAAGAAAAACCGCAGCGCGGAATCGTTTTGGCTGTCGGTGCCGGTAAACTGCTCGACAGTGGCAAACGCAGCGAACTGAGCGTCGCCGTTGGAGATGAAGTGATCTATGGTAAATACTCTGGTGCCGACATTGAAGTCGACAAGCGTGAACTGAAGATTTTGCGTGAAGGCGAAATCCTTGCCAAAGTCGTTAAATCCTAGTGGTCCGATAGTACAGTCGGGGTTCGTCATAACACAGCCGACCCTGTGGTTTTTCAGGTGATTGATGTTGATCGACCGAGCGCAATGTTCGGCCGACTCCTGAAAAGCCCGGGGTGAATCGGTACAACAAGCAGGAAATATAAGGAGCCATAGCTATGGCAAAACAGTTACTCTTCAACGACGCGGCTCGCCGTAAAGTCCTTGATGGAATGAATAAACTGGCAGACGTCGTCGCCGTTACCCTCGGCCCGACCGGTCGAAACGTGATCTTGAACAAGTCCTATGGAGGCCCCACGGTCACGAAGGATGGTGTTTCGGTCAGTAAAGAAATTGAACTGCCCGACGCGTTTGAAAATATGGGCGCCAAGCTCGTGAACGAAGTCGCGACCAAGACGGGCGACATCGCCGGCGATGGAACGACAACCGCAACGATTCTTGCCCGTGGTATTTATCGTGAAGGCCTTCGCAATATCGCCGCAGGAAGCAATCCGACCGCTATTCGTCGCGGTATTGATAAAGCCGTCGATGCTGCTGTTGCGGAATTGACCAGAATGGCCAAGCCGGTGACGACCAAGCAGGAAATCGCCAACGTCGGCGCGATCAGTGCCAATAACGATCGCGAGATCGGCGACCTTCTTGCCTCCGCCATGGAAGCCGTTGGAAACGATGGCGTTATCACCGTCGAAGAAAGCAAGACAGCCGAAACGAATTATGAAGTCGTCGAAGGGATGCAGTTTGACAAGGGATATCTTTCCCCTTATTTCATCTCCGATACGGAAACGATGGAAGCTTATCTGGAAGACGCTTACATTCTTCTGCATGAGAAGAAAATCAGTAATATTCGTGAACTGATTCCGCTTTTGGAAAAAGTATCCCAAACGATGAAGCCGCTTTTCATTATCGCCGAAGACATCGATACCGAAATCTTGACCATGCTCGTCGTGAACAAGTTGCGCGGTGTGCTCAATGTGTGTGCGGTCAAGGCTCCTGGTTTTGGTGATCGACGTAAAGCCATGCTTCAGGATATCGCGATTTTGACCGGCGGTGAAGTGATAAGCGAAGACCTGGGTATCAAGCTGGAAAGCGTTGAAATATCG
>JAQVID010000534.1 GCA_028695865.1 Thermoguttaceae bacterium
CAGGGCCGGAATCTGCTTGATTACATGACCCAAACGCTCATCCATTATCTCCATGGTACCGCTGCCCCGTCGCCAATTTATTCCTGATTATCCCAATTTTCATATTCTGACCGTGAACGGTTACACGAACTCTATATGGAAAAATACCGCAATATTCCCGACGATGAATAATTGCTTCTTCACCCGGCCTGGCGTACTTTAAGAAATTGAAGAATCGCGGCATACTGCAGCATACTGTGGCAAGCCGCGGCTCTCGGGAATAACGCATTCGAGCCATGCGAAAACAAACAGGAAACGCATGGCTCATTTTGCAAAGAAACCACACCGGTACCTTGACATTTGACATTTGACATTTGACATCTGACATCAGCCGTCGGACGATAATCCCGCGATAACTCAAATATCGCAAGTTTCGCGGTAGTCGGGGGACATTACATTGTCGCGGCAATGACCCGATTCTTTAAGACGCCAATCTGCTCAATTTCGACTTCAATCGTATCGCCGTTGCGCATGTAGACCGGAGGTTTACGCATGTCGCCGACACCGCCCGGCGTGCCCGTAAAGATCAAATCGCCGGGCATAAGCGTCATGACACTCGAAATGTAAGAGACAAGTCGTTCAAGCGGATAAATAAAATGCTTCGTGTTCGACGACTGCATGATCTTTCCGTTCAAACGGGATTCAATATGCAAATTATTCGGATCGGTTACACTTTCTTTCGGAACAATGCGCGGCCCCACGGGCGCGAACGTATCGAACGACTTGCCCAGGAACCACTGCCCCGCCGGCTTCTCTTTTTGCCAGTCGCGAGCCGAAACATCGTTACCGCATGTGAAACCATAAACGTAATCCATCGCGTCAATCATTGAAACATTGCGGCATACCTGTCCCATAACGACGACGAGTTCAGCTTCATAGTCAACCCGGGTACTCGTCGCGGGAAGAACGATATCCCCTTCGTGTACGTTGAGTGTGGAAATCGCTTTATTGAAAACGACCGGTTCGGACGGAATCGGATCGTTGAATTCCGCCGCGTGATCGGCATAGTTCAGGCCAATACACAAAATCTTCGTCGGTTTCATATCGCCAAACAGAGTATCAATCGTCATGTTTTATTCCTTTTTCATAAAAGTTTTTTGAGTCGCTCCAGCATGGCCAAAGCTTCCATGGGGGTCATGGTACAAATGTCAATTCCTCGAAGCTCTTCAATAACCGGATGATCTTCCGGACCGAAGAGCGAAAATTGAATCGTCCCGGATGCCGTTTTCTTTTTCAGTTTTTTGCGGAGAAATTCGTGCTCTTCATTGGGTGCATCCGTTTCGTTCCAGCGCGACGACGACACGTTCTGAAGCACATTGCGAACTGCGTCCTGCGCCGCTTGAACATGCGTCGATTCGAGTTCGGCAAGAATGGTCTTTGCCCGGGCAACCACATCCGCCGGAACGCCGGCCAATCGCGCAACATGAATACCATAGCTCCGATCAGCGGCTCCTTCGACAATCTTGTGAAGGAAAACAATATCGTCATTCCATTCGCGAACCGCGACGTTTAAATTGGAAATTCCTTCATACGTGTCGGCCAGCCCGGTCAACTCGTGATAATGAGTCGCAAAAAACGTTCGGCAACCAATCTTTTCGTGCAGACACTCAACAATGGACCAGGCAAGCGAAATTCCGTCATACGTACTCGTTCCCCGGCCAATTTCATCCAATATGACCAAACTTCGCAACGTCGCACCGTTGAGAATACGCGCCGTTTCGACCATCTCGACCATGAACGTACTTTGGCCACGTGTCAATTCGTCCGAAGCACCCACCCGGGCAAAAATACGATCCGCGATTCCTATGGTCGCTTTCCGTACCGGGATGAACGAACCGATCTGCGCCATGATGACCAGAAGTGCCACCTGACGTATGAATGTGCTTTTACCGGCCATGTTGGGACCGGTAATCAAATGAATCATGCCGCGTTTCTCGTCGCAAAACGCGTCGTTGGGGACAAAGGTGCCCGACGCCTCGGTCAAGTCGAGTACCGGATGACGCCCTTCGACAATTTCGAGCACTGGTTCATCTACCACGGTCGGACGAACATATCCGCGAGTTCGAGCCAAAACGGCCAAACCGGACAAGGCGTCCAAATGAGCCAATACGCCCGCGTTCCGCTGAAGCTTGGCCCGAACAGCCAATACTTTTTGAAGAAGACCGTCGAAAAGTTGCATTTCAAGTTCGAGAGCTTTTTCCGCGCTGGTCAGGACTTTTTCCTCATAGACTTTAAGTTCGTCGGTAATATATCGCTCGGCGTTTTTGAGCGTCTGCTTGCGGACATAATGCTCCGGTATGCGGTCGGTGTTCGTTCGCGTCACTTCAATATAATACCCAAAGACACTGGTATAACCAACCTTGAGATTGCTAATTCCGGTCCGCTGCGATTCCTGGGCCTGATACTCGGCCAACCAGCGTTTGCCGCCGCTTTGCAGTTCCCGATATTCGTCGAGTTGCTGATGATACCCGGTGCGAATGAATCCGCCTTCGCGATAATTGAGGGGGCCGTCCGGGTCAAGCGCCGCTGTCAATTCATTCGAAAGCGATTCGAGAACGTCAAGATTGTTCTGAAGTGTTTTGAGGAGCGAACAGGAACACTGGTCAAGGAATTCGACAATCGACGGCAGTGTGATCAAGGTCCGATTGATCAGAACCAAATCACGCGGGATGGCCCGACGCTGAACGACTTTCGCCGAAATACGTTCCAGGTCACAGACACAGCGAAGCTTCTGACGCATGTCGTCCGTGGCGTCTCCGCGACTGATGAGATTTTCAACCGCGTCCTGTCGTGTCTGAATCTGTCGAACATCGGTCAGCGGATAGGTCAACCAATCGGCCAGAAGACGGCTCCCCATCGATGTCAGACTGAAATCGATCACCGACAAAAGGGACCCGTCACGCCGCCCGTCGCGAATCGTCTGGACCAGTTCCAAACTGCGCCGACTCATTTCGTCTATATCAAGTTGTCCTCCGGTTCGATACGGCAAAAGCGATTCTATATGCTCCAGCGATTGCTTTTGGGTCTCTTGCAGATAGTCCAAAATACCGCCTGCCGCCTGAATCGCCCGCTGTTCACGCGGAAGCTTGAAGCCGAATCCTTCGAGCGTTTTCACTTTGAACTGGGCCAACAGCAACTCCAACGACCGGGCCGACGAAAACACCCAATCGGGACGCGTCGAAATCATCATTCCTTCGGTCAACCAGGCCGGAAGAATCCCTTTGAGACTTTCCGGAAGCAAAATTTCCGCCGGTCCGATTCGACCAATCTGATCAATCAGTTGCGTCCACGGCAGAACGGCGGCGTGAAATTGTCCTGTCGAAAGCTCAACCCAGGCGATACCGGCAGGACCGTCAATCGCCGTGGGACAAGTTCCATCAGGCGCTTTGGCCGATTCACCGGGACCATTCTCATCCGCGGCAGTCGATTCGCCGGGAGAACGAGTGTCCGCGGG
>JAQVID010000535.1 GCA_028695865.1 Thermoguttaceae bacterium
ACTTCAGTAACCCAACGGAAGACGCCGAAGTCTGCTTCGTCGCCGGAACGCCGATTTTAATGGCCGACGGCACGAGTAAACCGATAGAAGAAATCCGTCCCGGTGACATGGTCCTCTCCGTCGATCACAACGACCCGGAAAAGGACACGCCCAAACCGGCCCGTGTCACAAGATTCTTCGACAACGGCTTAAAATCCGTCGTCAAGCTGACATTTGAAAATCAGAAAACAGGCGAACAATTCGAAGTTGTCTGCACGCCAGGCCACCGGTTCTATGTAATAAGCAGAGGTTGGCAACATGCATCGGAATTGAAACATCAGGAAGTTTGTATTTCCGCAGAAGGTCAACAAATAGTCTTCATTTCATTG
Organism: Thermoguttaceae bacterium; assembly: GCA_028695865.1. GTDB lineage: Bacteria > Planctomycetota > Planctomycetia > Pirellulales > Thermoguttaceae > JAUNBG01. The sequence goes on from JAQVID010000535.1 coordinate 369, forward strand.
GAGCTTATTTCTAAACAACAAGTTGTTTATAATATGGAAATAGGGACGAAACATACTTACTACATTGGTAAGCAAGGAAATAATACTCTTGTCCATAATGCCGGATGCTGGGACACTATACAAGTTATAGGAGCTGGAATAGGAGGATTCATTGTCGGTGCTGGTCGTGGAGTTGCAAATATAGTTTCAGGAACAGCTAAAACAATTGGTGAAATGGGATGCCAAGTAATAGATACCGGAGCAGGAATTATTACTGCTGGATCAATGCTTGTTTCCGATAATCCTGTAGTCTTTGAACCATGGAGTAATTCCTTAAATGCATTGGATCAAAACAATGTTTCCACAGGCGGATATTATGGAAATTTTGCTGCTAACTTAGTCACAGTTGGAGTCTATTCAGAAGTTCAAGCAAGTGTTCAACTGTATAACGGAGAAATCACAGTCGACGAGGCGAGCGAAATTATTGGTTCAACGGGGGTTTTGCAATTTGTATCTGCACGTGCAATAAAGGGGCCAACACCAAAACAAAGCGCAAAAACATTTATTGATCAGATGTCTTCTTCAGAGGCAAAAAGGTATCAAAAATATTGGAACGATTTAAAACGAGCCCCTGAAATCTCCACCCCCTACGATATAGTTGCAAGTTATAAAAATGGCGTAAGAGTATCATATACCACGTACGATAAATTTGGTTATCGAGCATTTCAATATGAACTCAGTGATTCAGTTAGGCATGGAGCAGGATATCACATTTACGATCAAACACCCCCGGCTGGAATAAACGGCAAAAGACCACGAAGTACTCACTACCCATATAATTTTTTTGACTAAGGTAAATAATGAAATATATTTCGATTGAAAACAATAAAGAATTAGAATACTTATTGTCATTCTTCGATGATTCAATAATACATGAATGCATTATCAAAACTCATGGTTATGTTGACGATAAATATTATATGTACAACGATTGGGGGAACTTTGATTTGAAAATGTTACTCCAAATACAAGATGAAGATACACCCGCGTTAGAGATAGTTTTTAGGAATGTCACGCAATTCAAGTTCTCAAAAATTGTTTTAGAAAATCCCAAAGGTTATATCATAGAAAGTAAGTTGTGTATAGTATACGACCAACCTTTAGAAGTAATTGTCACAAAGGATAATTTTTTGTCCGTGTGTGATATTGTGTCTGAGAAAATAGAATATCGTTTTCTCAACAATCACTATTTGGGTGAAAATGCTTCATTAACTTAACTTGTACCTGTCCAGCCTTTTTTCAATGTGTTAATCAGACACCTGAAAACAAAGAGTCAGAGAAAGAAAAGAACAGAAACCGGATGATAGGTCGTGTTTATGAAAATGAAAACGAGAAATAATTGACTGAGAGACGTCAATTTACAAGAAATTTCGAAGCGGTGGGTCGCGAGCAATTTTTGCCGCGAGTAGCACAGAAGAAGGCAACAAAGAAGAACAGGTAATCCAATGTTCTGGAGTCAAGCAATACGAAGACGAACAGAGTTCTTCTTCGGTTCACACCGAAGAGCACAGGAGTCTCTGCGCTCTCAACGTCTGTGCCGTATTGTACCGCTTGAAGAACGATCACTTCTTACTGTTTGTCGGCTTATTCGGAACAACCATATATTCGACTAATTAAACATGAATGTTCGCCAAATTGTTTCACTTTTACAAGTCGCGAAACATTCGTTTTTTTAGTTTTAAAGTCAAATAACTTTAAGTAACCGTTCACGGCGATTTTTCCTTTCCCACGAAAGGTTGGCCGTGTTCTTCTTACAGAGAGTATAGCAGGACCAAACAGCTACATCAACGATTTGTCAGAAAAATTCCGACAAACAGTCAACGAAACGGTGGATTCCAGCCGATTCGAGGTGAATGGTAGACCGAAGAGATATAAAAATCAGGAAGCTTGAAGCGAAAATTTCCGAGTTTGAAGCGAAAATTTCCGAGGTTAAAGCGATAGTCGCCGAGCTTACAGAAAAAATCGCGAAGCTTACAAAGAACTCGTGAATTCATCGAAGCCGCCGACGTCGGATATTGTCTGGCCGCCGAAATAGCCGGACAAGCGAAAGAAACGTAAACAAGGGTCGCTAAAGGGACGTAAACGCAAACTTCGTCCCGCTTTTGAGCCGGAGCAGATTGAAGAGTTCGTAAAAACGGCCTTGGATAAATGTCCCTCGTGCGGTGGTGTTTTGAGTCCCACTGATAAACCGGCGAAAGTCCATCAGCAAATTGAACTCGCCCTAACCCCCTTTCGCGTTCCCGAATATCGGCAGAAAGGTTACTGGAGCGAGCATTGTGGAACATATCATGACGCGCCACGGCCTGAAGAAACGATTCCCGGCTTGTTCGGTCCAAAAATGAAGGCGTTGACCGCATGGATGAAAGGTTGTGGTCATTTGTCGTTTACGACTCTTCGACGTTTTATTTCCGGCATGTACCATATTGATGTTCCGACCGGATATCTTGCGAAGATAGTTTGCGAAGTCAGTGATTCGATGAAATTGCCCTATGAGGAATTGACCACAGCGATTCAAAATGAGGAACATGTTCATCTGGACGAGACGGGCAGTAAGGAAAACGGAAAAAACGTTGGATATGGGCCTGACGGGCAACGACTTTTACGGTGTTCAAAGTCGATCCCTTCCGGGGAAGCGAAGTCTTGAGCGAATTGGTTGGAAAAGAATTTTCCGGAATTATCTCATGCGACTTCTTCGGAGCGTACAAGAAGTTTGCGAAAATGGCGTCATGACAATTCCAGTTTTGCCGGGCTCATATCATTCGCGCATTTCGCTTTCTCGCCGAGAACGAGAATCGCAAGGTCGCGAATTACGGCAAACGAATCGTCCGGAAAATTCAGGACAAGTTTTCGATGATTCATTTACGCGATTCCATGACGGAGATTAAATGGAAACGTCGCATGAATATCCCAAAAAAGAAATTGTTGAAAACGCACCAAAGGGGAGTACCTGACGACAAAGACGCGAGCAATCTTGTAAAGCGTTTACAAAAATACGAAGAGGAATACTTTCGATTTATACACCATCCTATTCCACCAACGAACAATCCGGCGGAACAGACAATTCG
>JAQVID010000536.1 GCA_028695865.1 Thermoguttaceae bacterium
GATGACAATGTAATCGATTCGCCCTCTCGTTGCGTGATCTTTCCATCGTCTACAATACACTGAAAAAAAGCTTTGAGCAGTTCCTGCTTGAGTCCCGGGACCGCAAGGCCAAGTTCCTTGAGTGCCTGGCTAAACGCGTAAGGAGAACAATTCGTTTGCGGCTGCATTTGCATTCGCAATTTGAAATGGTTCATGCCCGAGACAAACGCTGAAAGTACCGCTTGCGGATCGTCGTTTCCGGAATAGGCCAAAAACGAAAGCACGACACAAAACGATTCCCGAAGCCCTCCGATCTGATGATATACCGGTACCGGTTTGGCGGCAAGACAGAAATGAAAATCAAGCTCACGAAGCAAGTATTCCTGTAATGTAAATTCGAATATATCGACCTTGCCGTCCGAACGAACAAGTTCAACGGCAATTTCACGAAACGCTTTATAGGAGTTTACGTTTAAGCGACGCAGCGCAGGAAAGGCAAGTTCCACGACAGGAACCTTTGCGCTGACCGGAATCGGCACAATCAATTCAATCGCCAGTGAAAGCTTTGCAAGTTCTTCCGGTTTCAGACGAGTGCCCAGATACTGAAGCTGTTTTTTGCGAATCGTCAAGTTATCGTCCAAAAGGAGCGCATGAATGACAACCTGTGCTCCTTCCGGATCGCGAACCAGACACGATAATTCATCGGGAATCGACGCAAGAAGCGTATTGGCCACGGCCAAATTATCACCGCTGACTTCACCCACACTGTTGACCAGCGAATCGGCTAACCGCTTGGGATCGACCGACTCGCAGTGGCCAGGCGAAACAGGAACAGCTCCCGACGGCGGGCAAGGAACGTTCTGATTTCTTGTCGCAGCAGGAGGCAATTCCTCTTTGATATGGGTATCGACCGGCGGAATAATCACCTCATGCGAAGGCTTGGTATTTCCAGCCATTGCCGAAACAGTAATGGTCGCGTTTGGCGGCGTTGAATCGGTCAGGACGGCATCCGTTAAAATCGCGGCTGCTGGCGTATTGACCACGGGCGGCACGCCGGGCACGGCGCTTTCGCCCGGGACCGGAATGACTTTGCGGAGCATGTCGTTAAGCCGCTGTTGGGCCGAATCTCCACGTTGGGATGAAATATTCGGTATGAGTCCGACTCTTTCGATGGATTCGGGAAACTGACCGTCAAACGAGGGATCAATGGCCTTGATACGAACGGCAAGCGGCGGATGCGAATCGAAAAGGGAAGCAAAAGAATAGGCTGCGAACACATTGGAAAAGAACAAGTGCGACGTCTCAACACTGGCCGATTCCTGCACAACGGAGCCAACGTTGGGACAACCGATTTTGGTCAAGGCTCCGGCGATTCCAGCCGGATTGCGCGTGTATTGTACGGCTGAAGCGTCGGCTAAAAATTCACGCTGACGTGATATCGCTGCCCGAATGACATTACTCATGAGCATACCGACCAGACCAATCAAGACAAGCCCTCCGCCGAATATGATCATGAACAAGGCAATGCCCATGCCGATTCCGCGATTGTCGTCGTTGTCCCCACCACCGTCTACACCGACGAAATAAATACTGCTTCGAAACAAAATGGTCCCGAGTATGACCATCATCTCAAGTCCGAACAGAACACCAATCAAGCGAAGACTAATATTCGTATCGCCGTTGAGAATATGACTGAATTCGTGCCCAATCACACCTTGCAGCTCATCGCGACTCAAATAATCAAGGCTTCCCCGGGTTACGGCGACAATGGATGTTTCCGGGGTGAAGCCCGCCGCAAACGCGTTGATCGAAGGTTCTTCCCGGAGTATGTAGACGTTCGGAATGCGAATGCCCGAAGCAATCGACATTTCTTCCACGATATTGAGAATCCGCCTTTCCTGAAAATCTGTCGTGGCCGGATCAATCTGTTCCCCGCCCAGCATCTGCGCAATTCCGTCTCCGTCGAGCGAGGCCAATTGCGTCGTCTTGTACAGGGAGCCACCGCCAATAAACAAAAAGACCACCAGCAGGTCAATCGTCAGCAGTCCCGGATTGAGCCACGCGTCCCAATAAGGAGTAAGCGAAGCGACCGTGGAATCATGATTGCCAGTCATAAAAACAGCAACCAAAGAATGGACTGCCAGAAAGGTCAATATCATTGCCACAACAAAAAGAAAAATGAGCAACCCCGTCTTTCGTTTTGCCTGGTCTTGCCTTTCAAAAAAGTTCATGGTCTCTCCCTTCGAGAATAAACAATATCCGGTTCCCCCAAGGTTCTGGGAAGAACACCGGCGGGAAACAGAATTTCAAATTCTTTGGAACTGCTTTTTCAGTGTTCGACTGAGCCGATCAATATTCGACCAGCGTTTTACAGTATTGGATCAGAAGCTGACCTTCACCGTCTCACGCTCGGCCGGATTGGTAATTTCCAGAAGCGACGCTGGTGTAAAGCCCCCGAACCCGGCGACAAGATTCGCCGGAAAGACTTCCCGACCCGTATTATATACCATCACACTGTCGTTGTATGCCTGACGGGCAAACGCGATTTTGTTTTCCGTCGAGGTCAATTCTTCCTGAAGTGCCATCATGTTCTGATTGGCTTTCAGGTCAGGATAAGCTTCGCACACAACCATAAGACGACTTAACGCATTATTCAATTGGCCTTCGGCACCGGCCAGATTTTTCATGGCGTTTTCGTCGCCCGGCGTCTGAGCGGCAGCCGCTCCCGCACTGGCCGCGATATTTCGAGCCTGAATAACGGCTTCGAGCGTTTCGCGTTCATGCTTCAGGTATCCTTTGGCGGTTTCGACCAGATTGGGGATCAGGTCGTAACGGCGTTTCAGTTGGACGTCTATTTGAGCGAATGCGTTTTTGTAACGATTCCGCAATTGAACCAGACCATTGTAGACGCCAATCGCCCAAAAGAAGAACATAAGCAGAACAAGACAGATACCACCCAAAATGATTCCCAATACCATGACTATCGACATTTGCTGTTTCTCCTTGTGCAGATGAAAGAAATCGTGATAAGCGTCGGTACGTCCATCCTTAGGAACGCTTCGTCGCCGTTATTGTGTACACTAAAAAACGGAGTCTTGTGAACCTTGCTCAAGCAAGCTCCAACAGTTTCCAATATTTTAGAAGGTTACAATAGCCGCGTCAAGGGACGAAAGCATAAATTTCATGGAAATCTGAAGAAAATGCCCGGGTAAAACAGCTTTTGTGCGATAAATGTGCCGTCTATTTAATGTAAAGCACAATATTCTAACTCAATTTCACCGGTTTCGGGCCGATGGGCGGAGCAGGGGAGGCGGCTACATCAAAAGTGCCCGCAGAATTTGACCGCGTCCACTGTGTCAGGGCGCTTAGCGCTTACCCCCTCGATTGAGTCCCTTGACGCAGAGTGTAAATAATTTATAATGAAAAATTGCCTGATAATGACCTAAGATCATATTGTGATCAGGGAGACAACGAAATGGCCGACTTTATTCAA
>JAQVID010000019.1 GCA_028695865.1 Thermoguttaceae bacterium
AAATACCTTCCTGAGTACTTTCATTTGACATCGTATATACTGCTCTTACTTAAAAAGGTTTTGCAATTCGTCTCGTCACACAACATACAAGCCTGGAATTCGTTAGGAACAAATTCACCGGCGATGACAAAGACCTCTATCCAAATCGCTACTTGGATTTCGCCTTCTTTTGCTTTGGTTCAGCCTTAACCGGCTTGGCTTCTTCAACCACGGCCGCGGCACCGAGATCAAGACCACCTGCGCGAGCTGCTTCGGCAAGTGCTTTAACCCGACCATGGTACTTTGAACCACCACGATCGAACGCAGCCTGGGTCACACCAGCCGCAAGCGCTCGTTTAGCGACCATTTCACCAATGATCGCGGCAGCTTCAACGTTACCGCCATACTTACCCAAGGCTTTAAATTCCTTATCCATCGTACTGGCCGAGGCAAGGGTTTTGCGTTCCACGTCGCAAATCAACTGAGCGTAAATATGCTTCGCAGAACGAAAGACACACAAGCGCGGTCGGGTGGAATGTTCCTTAACAGCATTGGACACTCGGTATTTGCGAATGATTCGCTGTTTGTTTAATCGCTTTTGCTTTTTCACGTTTATACCACACGATTTGTATTAAATTGTTGATATTTCAATTCCGACAACTACTCATTTGACTGTAACGTTGTCATAACTTACACTGAAGTTCCCGGACTTTCATCCGCAAACCTGCTCTTTCGAAAAAAGCGCCTTCTTTTATGGAATACACCGAGTCAACTCGGGATCACCAAGGGCGACTTACTTTTTGCCGGTCTGTTTACTTTCCTTGCGGCGAATCGCCTCGCCCTCGTACTTCAGGCCTTTTGCCAAATACGGGTCGGCCTTGCGAATCGCGCGAACTTCAGCCGCGAATTGAGTCACTTGCTGCTTGTCACAACCGGTGATCTGAATTCTGAAAGTCGGCTGCTGGCCTTCACACTTAACGGTAATTCCGGTTGGAATTGGTTTTTGAATCTCGTTGGCGAACCCAACGCGGATTTGCAACACATTTCCTGCCACGGCGGCCAAATAGCCGGCACCGAAGAGTTCAAGCTTCTTTTCATACCCTTTCGTCACTCCAATGACCATATTCTGGATCAGAGCGCGGAAGAGACCATGCATGGCGTTTGCAGTGCATGTTTCACCAATTTTTTCGACCACCAGTTCATTACCGGCTTCGTTGACACAAACCTTCACTTCAGGGCGAAGGACTTGTTTCAGCTCACCTTTTGGACCTTTGACCGCAACTTCGGCTCCACTTACCGCAATGGTAACACCAGCGGGTATTTCAATGGCTTTTTTTCCAAGTCTCGACATTGTAAAACCTTATATTTTATCTGTATCGTAAGTCCTAACACCAATCGATTGGACTACCGGTCACTTTTAAACACAAAATGTCAACCGGCCCGTCGCGGGCGTTGCTTGTTGAGCGACGCCGCGACCACAAAAGCCAATCGTATTACCACACTTCACAAAGGACTTCTCCCCCAACGTTTTGGGTTCGAGCTTCGCGATCAGAAATGATCCCTTTGTTAGTGCTCAAAATGCGAATTCCAAGACCGTTCAAAACGGGACGCATATCTGCAGGACTGCAATAAAAACGTCGTCCGGGCTTACTGATCTTGCGAATGCTCTGAATGACACGTTCGCCGTTCGGTCCATATTTCAACTGAACTCGAATAATATTAACGGGGTTTCCCTCGACAATTTCGTACTTCCAAATATAACCTTCTCGCACGAGTACTTCAACGACCCCCTTCTTTAAACGGGAATAAGGGATGTCAAGTACTTGGTGTTCCACCTTCAGGGCGTTTCTGATGCGGGTCAGCATATCAGCAACAGGGTCTGTCATCATTTTATCTGTACTCCTAATTACCAGCTAGATTTTGTCACACCGGGGATAAGTCCCTGGTCCGCCAACTGACGGAAACAAATCCTGCAAATACCGAACTTACGGTAGACCGCACGAGGCCGCCCGCAAAGTTTGCAGCGGTATTCTCGCCGCGTGCTGAACTTCGGCACTCTGTTGGCTTTATTGATTTTCGCTTTGCTTGCCATACTGTTTTACCTTGTGTTTCGTTCTTGTATTAGTCCATCTTCTTGAACGGCATTCCGAACTGGCGAAGCAGCTCACGAGCTTCGTCGTCGCTGTCAACGTTCGTTACGAAAGTGATGTTCATACCCTGGCTCTTTGTATATTTATCAGGGTTTAACTCCGGAAAAACGAGCTGTTCCGAAAGGCCAAGATTATAATTGCCGCGAGTATCAAAACTCTTCGGATTCAAACCGCGGAAGTCGCGGACACGAGGAAGCACGATCGAGATCAGTCGATCCATGAACTCGTACATACGCTGGCCGCGAAGTGTTACTTTGCAGCCGATGTGCATACCTTCTCGCAAACGGAAACCCGCGATGGAACGACGAGCTTCGGTAACAACCGGCTTCTGACCGGTAATCTGCGTCAAAACGTCGAGCGCTTCATCAAGATACTTTTTATCTTGAATCGCCGAACCAACGCCCATATTCACCACGATCTTTTCCAACTTCGGAATGGAATGAACATTCGTCTTATTAAGCTCTTTTTCGAGCGTTGGAACAATCGTTTCTTTGTATTTCGTTAATAGTCTTGGTAACATGATTATTTACCTGTTCGTGACAAAATTCTGTAATAACTCTAAAACACCGCAACACGACCTTGGTGTCCACTCGACGGACAACAAAGTCCATCGACCGGAATCAGTCAATAATCGCTTTGCATTTTTTGCAAACGCGCCGCTTCTTTCCATTTTCGTCGACCGTAACCCCAACCCGGGTCGGCTTGGAGCATTTCGGGCAAATCAGCATGACGTTGGCCGCAGGAACCGGCATGTTTTTCGAAAGGCGACCACCCTGCATATTACGTTGCGAACGACGGACATGGCGATAAACTTCATTAACACCCTGTACTGTCACAAGTTCTTTCTCGCGATCTACACTTGTCACATTACCTTCGGCGCCACGATCTTTACCTGCCCGAACGACAACTTTATCATTACTTTTGATACGCATCAGACCACCTCACTCGCCAAGCTGATAATTTTCATGAAACCCAGGTCACGCAATTCACGAGCGACAGCGCCGAAAATACGGGTACCACGGGGATTCTTGTCATTATCGATCAAAACGACAGCATTCGAATCGAAACGAATGTAACTGCCATCGTCTCGTCGCACAGACTGTTTCGTTCGCACGATAACGGCCTTAACGACAGAACCTTTTTTAATATTACTGCCGGGTATAACCGACTTGACCGAACACACAATAATATCACCCAGCCCGGCACAGCGTCGATGTGTGCCTCCCAACACCTTAATACATTGAAGTTCTTTTGCTCCGGTGTTGTCGGCCGAGTCCAAACGAGTCTGCATTTGTATCATTTGACTTGCCCGCTACTTTTATTTCTATCTATTGTTCTGTATTCTCAACAGGTCCGGAAGGTATGACGGCTCGAATCAAGCCTCAAAACCAAAACTGCCGGACCAGCAACCATCTGGTCATTCTTCGGAAGCCGCTTCGAGATTTTCCTCGACTTTAACAGCTTTCCGGACGATGCTTACCAGTTTCCAACGTTTCATTTTCGACATGGGACGGCATTCTTCAATCTCTACCGTATCGCCCACGGCCGACTCATCGTTTTCGTCATGAACGTAACACACAGTACGTCTTCGAACGAATTTCCCGTACTTGGGATATTTCATCAGTCGCGGAATCTCGACTCGTCGGGTCTTTTTCATTTTATCGGTCTTAACTACACCGACAACTTTCATCTTGGGCATGATTTCCTCGCTATATGGCTCATTAGTTGCCAAGGGACGATCTCAATCGACCATCGGCAACATTCTGGCAAATCAGTTCGAAGCGACATGAGCTGCTTCGATAAGTTTGTTTTTTACCAATTGTTTTTGTACCAGTTCATTCTCAACTGTCTTGATCCTGGCGATCAAACGACGAGCTTTGAACACTTCGGACGGAGAATCAAGTTTCTCCATACGAGCCTGTACCCGAAGATCGAACAATTTCCTGGTCGTCTCCGCCAAAAGCGCTTTACGTTGATCTTCGCTCATTTCACGAATTTCTTTAGCGCTTGTCACTTTCTCATTTCTTGCCATTTAACAACTCCTTAACTCAAAATACCATTCGTTAGTTTACTCTTACATCGTCTTTCGGCGTACGAGCCTGCAACGAACGGGCATCTTGTGTGCCAGACGGTTAAATACCATTTTAGCGGTTTCTTCCGGAACACCGCCCACCTCATACATAATCGTACCAGGACGGACAACGGCTGCCCAATACTCTGGTTCTCCTTTTCCTTTACCCATACGGGTTTCCAAAGGAATCGACGTTACCGATTTATGAGGGAAAACACGCACATACAATCGACCTTCAGTTCGAAGGTACTGTTGGGCGGCAATACGACCCGCTTCGAGAGTTTGGGCACTAATCCAACCGCCTTCCAAAGTCTGCAGGCCATATTCGCCGAAAACGACCTTCTGACCACGGGTCGCATTACCTCTTATACGACCTCTTTGGATTTTTCGATGTTTGACTCTTTTGGGCATTCTGGCCATTGTTATCGTCCTCGCTATATTCGCCTTGATTTATCCAAACTTGTATACCAATATGACCTTGGGCAATTTTCGCCTCGGTAAAGCCATAGTCAATCTTCGCACGAAGAGTTGACAACGGAATCGAACCGGTCGCCTGCTTCTCGCAACGGGCCATTTCGGCTCCGCCCAATCGACCGGACAACTGAATCTTGATTCCTTTGGCACCTGCGTTCATTGCCTGTTCCATGGCTTTCTTCATTGTGCGTCGGAAACTCACTCGCTTGACCAACTGGTCGCCAATATCTTCAGCAACGAGTTGGGCAACAACTTCCGCCTGCTTCACTTCTTCGATAGCCACTTTAATTCGGCGTCCGGTTAAAACTTGAAGAGCGTTTTGCATTTCTTCAACTTTTTCACCTTTACGACCGATCAAAAGACCGGCCCGAGCCGAGAAGAGAACGACTCGCACTTCGTCACGAGTACGTTCGATTTCTATTTTCGCAATAGCCGGGTAAAGCAGATGACCATCTGCAGTCTTTTGCTTCTTGATATAATCACGGATTTGCTTGTCTTCGACGAGCAATGTTCCGAATTCTTTTTTCGAAGCATACCACCGGCTCTTCCAATCTTCCATCACACCGATCCGATACGCGACCGGATTAACCTTCTGACCCATAACTCTCTGCTGTCCTTCTGTATTTACCGTGTAAGTAAAAACCTGGATGAACCTTTTGTTGTCAGCGGCCCTGTTACGCGTTAGCACTTCAAGGCCTACAATTAAAAATTACCCGAGTACCACCGTAATGTGACTCATACTCTTCTTAATCACCGTCGACATACCGCGTGATTTCGCTTTCCAACGGCGAAACGATGGTCCACCGTCTACCCGAACTTCGACAACCAACAGTTCACCAAAGTTGGGGGCATTACGATCCTGGGCGTTATGAATGGCACTTTGCAGTACTTTTTCAAGCATTCGGGCACCACGATTGGGATAACACGCCAAGATATCCACCGCCTCATCCGCGTATTTACCGCGAATAAGGTCCGCGAACAATCGCACCTTACGGGCACTGATTGTCGCATATTTGTACTTTGCCAGATAGGTTGGATCCGCGTCCGTCTGTTCTGTATTTTTCTTACTCATTGTATTGATCCTGTCGTGAGATTAGCGCTTGCCTTTACCGCCATGACCACGGAAAATCCGTGTTAGAGCGAATTCACCAAGCTTGTGTCCGACCATTTCTTCTGTGACAAAAACCTTAATAAAAACCTTACCGTTGTGTACCATAAAAGTATGTCCAACGAATTCCGGAACGATTGTACAAGGCCGGGCCCAGGTCTTTACCGGTTCTTTTTTATTCTGTTGATCAAGTTTCTCGATTTTCGAAAACAACTTTTGATCAACGAAAGGACCTTTTTTAACTGATCTGCTCATATCTATTCCAATTTAAAATCAAAGTATTCCTGAGTATCTTCCCAGTGTAACAAATCACGAAAGCTTCAAGATACCATAACGACGGCTGCGGCGGCGGCGAATGATCGCGCTGTTCGACGCTTTCTTGTGCTTACGGGTTGAAGTTCCTTTGGTCGGCTTGCCCGTGGGACTCACCGGATGACGACCACCTTTTGTACGACCTTCACCACCACCATGCGGGTGGTCGATCGGGTTCATTGCGGTACCACGAACGATAGGACGTCGACCAAGCCAACGAACGCGACCGGCTTTTCCGAGATTGATATTCATCTGTTCGATATTGCCGACAACGCCAATAACGGCGGTGCAATTGGCCGGAACACGACGAATTTCACCACTGGGCAACGACAACTGAGCCCAACCGCCTTCACGAGCAACCAGAGTTGCTTTCGTACCGGCTGCGCGGCACATAACGCCACCTCGACCAGGACGAATTTCGATATTGTGAATTTCCGTTCCAAGCGGAATAGCCGTAAGAGGCAAACAGTTACCGAGCTTCGGTTCGGCATTTTCGCCACTGTACAGTACCATGCCCTCTTTGAGTCCATCGGGGGCGACAATATAACGTTTCTCGCCATCGGCATAACTCAGCAGAGCAATACGAGCCGTGCGATTCGGGTCATATTCAATTGAAACCACTTTCGCGGGGATCGCGAATTTGTTACGTCGGAAGTCGATGAGTCGATATCGTCGTTTGTGCCCGCCACCACGATGACGAACCGTAATGATACCCTGATTGTTCCGACCGTTTGTCCGACGTTTGGGCCGTAAAAGGCTCTTTTCCGGCTTCTTGTTCGGGGTCAGTTCGGCGAAATCGCTTACGCTCATATTTCGCCGACCGGCATTGTTTGATTTGTATCGTCGAATACCCATTGCTAGTTCCCAACCTGTTATTCTTTTTGGTTCCCCAACAGTTCCTTTGAGAAACTGTGAGAAATATTACTCTTATGATTTGAAGACAAACGACCTTTGATCAGAAAATATCAATTCTGTCATCGTCGTGCAGCGTTACCATGGCTTTCTTCCAGCTTTTGGTTTCGCCGAGTACTCGCTTTGTACGTCGTTTTTTACCTTTGCGATTTTGCGTCGCAACGGCTACGACTCGAACGCTGAAAAGCGATTCAATCGCTTCTTTAATATCACCTTTCGAAGCCAGTTTATGAACTTCAAACGTGTAGCAATTTCTCGTGGTCGTCGCGTTGTGATAACCTTTTTCCGTCGCGATCGGCCTGATGATCACTTGATACGGCTCAAGCTTGAGCTTCGTAATCGTTACATCTTTTGACTGTGCCATATTCCCGTTCCTCTTTAGGGCCCTGTATCGTGGTGCCCGTTCTCGTTGTTACTAAGTTCCTTGTCCGCTTGCCAAACCGCTCAACTCTGATTGCTCTTGCTACGGCACTTGACGAACGTGTCCATTGCCGATTTGGTCATGAGAAGCTGCTTCGGAAGAAGAATATCATACGCGTTGATTTCCATCACCGGAAGAATTCGGACCCTGGGCAGATTTCTGGCACTTTTGTAAATGTCGACATCATAAGCGTCAACAACAATGAGCAAGGAGGAATCGATGGAAAGATTCTTGAGAACAGCCACGATTTCTTTCGTCTTCGGGGCTTCGACCTTCAGGGCATCAATCAGCTTGACCCTTTCGGCGTTAATTTTTGTTACCAAAGCCATACGCGCGGCTGCTTGGAGCGCTTTTCGCGGAAGGCGGTAACTCCAATCTTTGGGCTGTTTCGCGAAGATATGACCGCCACCACGGCGAACACCACTTCGTTTATGCCCGGCACGAGCGTTACCAGTACCTTTTTGGCGATACATCTTTTTCTTCGAACCGGCAACTTCGGCGCGTGTCTTCGTCTTGGAAGAACCTTGACGACTGTTAGCCTGATACATAACAACCGCGTCATGCAGAAGCTGTCTGGTAATAACCGGAGCAAGCGCGTCGGTATCGATTTCGTAATCCGCGACTTTCACGCCGGCTTTGTCGTATATCGGAAGATTTGTCATTATACTCCCCGTTCCCATTTCACTTAGGGTATGAATCACATCAAGCATGATACCTTGTGGTGAAACTTCTTATATCTTATATTTCAAAACGTTTATATGATGGACGGCAACTTGACATTAAGCCAATCGCCACTTATTTGCTTTCGGAGCCGGCAATTTATTCGTCGATCGAATGATCACCATTGCGCCCTTCGCTCCAGGAACGGCGCCACGAATGACAAGCAGATTATTTTCCTTGTCGACAATAACAACTTTTTGGTTGCGGACAGTGCAGCGATGATCGCCATACTGACCAGGCATTCTTTTCCCTTTTGGTGTACGGGACGGATAAGCACTGCAACCAGTCGAGCCCAAATGACGGTGACATTTTTTCACACCGTGAGTCGCTCGCTGACCACCAAAATTATGTCGTCTCATCGCACCGGAATAACCACGACCTTTGCTCTTGCTCGTCACATCGACGGCAATGGCGTCTTTAAAGAGTTCGACGTCGAAGTTCTGACCGACTTCCACTCCATCGACGGGAGCACGGAATTCGCGGACAAATCGTTTGGGTTCGCAATTAGCTTTCTTTGAAGCTTCAATACCGGCAGCGGCATTACGTTTTTGACGTTTGCTTTCGATATTGGCGATGTGACCGCGTTCGCTCTTTTTCGCCAAATGACGCGGTTTGTCTTTGAAGCCAAGTTGAACAGCTTCGTAACCATCTTTTTCTGTTGTCTTAACCTGAAGAACACAGCAAGGTCCCGCCTGAATCACCGTTACAGGAATCACATCCCCCTGCTCCGTGAAAAGCTGCGTCATACCAAGTTTCTGACCAAGCAATCCAATACTCATATTTAACACCTCTAATAATTCTGAAACCGCATTGCGACCCGGGTTTTCACCTGTAATGGAAGGTCGTTGCGATACGTTATCCTGTTTGTCCGTGGCGATGGTTCGATAAAGAAAGCACCTTGGGACAAGCAGGGGTTATGCTCTTACTTGCCGCCGGTCGCCTTAATTTTGATATCGACTCCCGCCGGAAGAACCAGCTGGTTGAGGGCATCTATCGTGGTGGCAGTCGCTTGAACGATATCGATAACCCGTTTGTGAGTTCGAATTTCGAACTGTTGACGAGCTTTCTTGTCCACATGGGGACTGGAAAGAACGGTATATCGTTCTACGCGTGTGGGAAGAGGAATCGGGCCTCGAACCACGCTTCCTGTCCTCTTTGCCGTATCCACAATCTCTGACGCACTTGCGTCAAGGACGGAATGATCATAAGCTTCCATCCTGATTCTAATCACTTCATTTCCGGACGTTGCCACTGATGTAAATCTCCGTTGTTCTAAACCTTCATAACTCTATTGCCAAATATCACACACGAAAGAAACCGTTTCCTGAAAACAGGACGATCAATCCGGCTTTCCCGGTTTAATCATCTCATGTTTCGGAAGAAACTCTGACGTCCCGCCAAGCGGTTATCGCTCTTTACAGCAGGAATGCGTCATGTTTTCTTTCTTGCAGTCGCCGACTGGTAAGCAAACCGTCAAAGATGGATCGCTTATCGCCCTTCTGTTTTGTCTTTTACGACAAAGCACTACACTTAAGGCGGTCGGTAATTTGCAATACACAGGAAGATTATACCCCCATCGGTATGGTCAACAAGGGGGACAAACCGAATATTTTGCGAAAAAAGCGGACTTTTCTTCAACTTTTTCCGCGTTTTGCCCGGGCCTCAAGACAAGCCGGGCAAGCAGTCGCCGCGATGGGTACCCGCCACCGTAAGCCAATCGCTGTCCGGCTTACGAAACGCAACCTGTTTACAAATCTTCACTTACGACACAATACACATTCAACAGACTCAAAGTTCAAACCGTAAATCGTCCACAAACTTTCCTTTGATCAGATTCATTTCGGCTTCATTGGTAATCTGTTTGCCATTGAAGGTCAAATTTTTGATCGTCACCCCTTTGAGATCATGCTGCGCGTCGTATCCCAGAACCCGGGTAACCGGGGGGGTGGAGCATGTAACCTGAATATTTTTGATCAAAACATCGCGAATTGTTCCCCGGGAAGCGTCTTTGGAGTTCATCTTGGCGACACACAACACGAACAGTTGCGGACTGCGTTTCTCCTGACCACGGGTATATTTCTCGTCTTTAGCCGTTTGGTAGACGGGGTAAAGCATGGTTTCGCCCATTTCGACCCGAATATTCTCATAACGCACGTGAGAGACGGCTGCCCGGTCTTTGTGATCGATCGACATGGCACAATGAGTCGTCTTAATAATATCACAATCTTCGAACGCGATGTTACGTATTTGGGGAGCAATGGTTTCGGTGCCGATTTTGATTGCCCGGCCCCAATCGCACCAAAGAACACAGTTTCGGAATAAAACATCAGCGGTCTCTTTGGTTTTGTATTCCCCAATTCCTTTGACCACAAGCGAATCGTCAAACGACCGAACAAACGCGTCCTCGACCAGAACACGGCGACTGTTGCAGACGTCGATTCCGTCGGAATTGTAGCGCCAGTGACCAATCAGGGCCGTCCCGGAGACGACAACATCTTCACAATTAAATATATTGGTTGACCAGACGTTCGAATCGCGTTGAATGATACCGCCGCCAATATAGACGTTACGGCACCGTTCGAACCAAAAGACGCCGCCCCCTTTTTTCCGTTCCAGGCGACTGGCGTCAACGATTCCGGGTCCTTCGACGCGAACGTGTGAACAGTCGCGAGCCTGAATACTGCCGTAGACGACCGCTCCGGCATCGACATAAACAGACTGGCCGTCTTTCAGTTTCAGAATCCCGACATCGTGTACACCGGGACCGAAATAACGCGTATTTTCCGCCTTGGGGTCAATCGGTTTGGTCCTTAAGGCAACAGGAAACAGGTGCAGTGCATGCTGCTCTCCATTAATCAATACCGTAATGGGACCGGGCCGGGTTAATTCAAACGCAATTCGATTTCCATCCGGTTGCGTTGTTTTAATTTTGCGTGACCGCGGTTGAACAAGAACAGAATTGATTTTATTTCGGGAACGGACCACCACCTTGACAGTCCCCTGCATTTCCCAACGGGCAAAGCCTGCCGATTCGGTCTGTTCGACAGGGCGCTGATAGCCGGGCCAGGTCTGATTGAGCGGAACGGCCGAAACACGGCACCAGTAGACAGGAACCGGCTTGCCGTTCACCAGTACCTCGTAATCATCGAAAGTCTTTTCGCCCGTGGGCAATGGCGCAATGACGACTCGGGAGGTTTGCTCCTCCGTCATGGCGTTTATGGTCCCAAGCAACATGAGACCAACGACCATCAATACCAACCAAACACGTTTCATGAGTTCTCTCTTTCAGCAGCTTTCAGCAGCCTTTCAGCGGTTTTATACTATTGATACGTTCATTGATACGTTCATTCCGATACTTCAAATTTCGGTGATTGGCTCCGCGTTGACTTTCGGATTAACCTTCAGAAAACGGAGGAATTCAGACCGTACAGCGCGAAAAAACAAGTGAACCTGTATCTCCACAAAAAAATCGTGTAATTCGCGATTACAAAAACGTCTCTTGCGTCATCTTATTTTTTGATACGCAAAACGGACTGGGCGGGATAGGCGGTAATACACGAGATTTGGCCCTTGTCGGGAATTTCGGCGACCAGTTTGATAGGAACGCCGGACCGTTCTTCAACGCAAACATAACGCAAGCCATCGCCCTGGGGAGTCCAGTTCGTTTCCGGACTGACCAGAATGTCGGAAATTTCGTACATAAAGCGTTCATCGGTCCAGAAGAAAGGCTTTTGAGTCTTTTTATATTGTTGCGCGGCCTGCGGATTGGAATGACCACCGCTCCATTCCTGCACCGTTTGCACAACAAGACCATTTTCCGAGGGCAATACAACCGTTTTCAATTTAGGATCGCCACGGAGAATATGTTCTGTTCTTTCAGGACTGACCAGATTGAATCCGGTCCGCACCTCGTTGAGTTTCAGTTGCTCCTGAACATACTGGAAAACAGCGTCGGAGGGATAGTTTTCGCGGTCTTGCAGACCATCGGAGGTCACACTGAAATTGGAGACAAGAAGCCGGTCGGAATCGCGTCGCCCCTGCCCTGTTGCGTCCAGACTGACGTCTGACGGTGCTTGTTGCGAAATCCCGGTATCGGCAGGTGAGCCGGAAATGTTCGCTTCCTGACCCAAGTTGAAATCAGCATCCGTCGAGACAAGAGCCAAAGCAGGAACAGAAGGAATAACAAACAGGCAGCCCGACACGCTGATTGACAAACCGAAATTGCGCCTTTGCCAGCGATAGTTGTCTGACGCCGCGGGGCAAAAACCGGAAACCGACAACGATGGACAGCCTGAAACAGCTTGCCTCCCCGGCACACCTGTGAACAAATATTCCGAGACAACGTAATTCACATTGCGATCATTCACATTGCGATCATTCACATTGCAATCATGGTCCGCAATTGATTTTCTTTCCGCGCGGGGAGTGCCTTTGGATTTTTTCTTTTTTGATATTCTTTTCTTTTTTCGGGATGATTTCATGTTTTTTCGGCTCCAGGAGCACACTTTCGTTTGCAGTTTGGTTCATTTACAAACAAGTAAAATCATAAAACGCATTATAGAAAGTATAAACTTATTGAAAGTGTAAACACAGTCTCCTACTTTTCTGCTTTTTCATCGACAGACACAACAATCTTTTTGAGTTGCTCCAGACTGACCGGTTTAATGATCGTGACCGCGAAGAAAGACATATTGAAGTTACTGTCGTATTCGACATCGGCGGTCACGGCGTAAACAGGCACCTTGTCGTAGTCGGGATTCTGTCGCAAGGCAATGGCGAGGTCTTCGCCGTCTATTTCAGGCATCCACAAATCGGTCAGAACAATGTCGAAACGTCGCGTACTGGCAAGGTCCTTTGCTTCTTGTCCGGAGTGTGCTTGAGTGGGGGTATACCCCAATTTTTTCATCATGATGCCCAGGATTTTCAAATTCATTTCGACGTCATCGACAAGCAGGCATGTTTTTGTCTTGGGCAAATCGGGATCCGTTGCGCAGCCGGCCGCTTCATGTTTTGCGATTTGCGTTTTGGAAGAAAGGGCAACCGGAATATCAATACGGAGCGTATTCAAGGGATGCTCCCAAACCAAGAGTCCATTCATGGCGTCGACTATTCGCTTTGTAATAACCATACTAACGCTGTCGCGCGCGGCGCCGAGAACAAGATCGCTTTGTCGAATGAAGTCGCTGTCGGAGGAAAAAATTTCGTGCCCGGAGAAGGTGAGACGCAACGTGCCGAACGCGTCGTATCCGGAAATATAAGCAATCGACAAGTCGATTTCGCCCTCAACGACGTTTCCGGACACATGTTCCAGAACAGAACTGATAATCTGAGTGAGGCGAAGCGGATCACTCCAGAGCTTGGGAATATTGGATAAATGAACATTGAGCCTGGTATTTTTTTGCCGAAAGCTTCGAGTAAAAGCCAAAACAACGTTAGAGCACAGTTTTTCCATATCAACCACCTGGCAGCGAATGGGTGTGGTACCGTTTTCCAGAGCGGACACGTCCAGAACACGGTCGGCGAAATGCTGCAACACTTCGCAGGTCGCAATCACTTCACGACAGCATTCGATCTTCTCGCTGTCCGGGATATTCGCAGACGTTACGATCTCCTTGTAACCGACAATGGTTGCCAGAGGCGAACGCAGTTCATGACTGACATTGGTCAAAAAGTTGGACTTCTGCCTGCTGGCATTGGCTTCCTCGTTTTTAACCCGGGCCAGCTGTTCTTCCATGGCTTTCCGCATGGAAATATCGCTGATTGTCATGGCGATTTCCCTTTTTTCCATATCGTAAGCGCGAGCAGTCAGCAAAACATTCAGCAAAACATCACGGGAAGAATCTTTGTGATCAATCAACTTAAGTTCCATGGGAATTGGCGTTTTTTTCGTTTGCGCCATTTTGCAGAATACGACAAAAGCATTACGAAATTCCGACGTAACAAGCTCATCGAAGCAACTCCCTTCGGTTACACCGGTTTGCGTACCGGCAGAGGCAAATGTCGTGACGAAAGACTCATTGGCCTTGATCAAACAGCGGTCTTCGTCGAGGATCACATAGCTCAGGGGCATCGATTCGAAGAGCTTGACATATTCCTGGCGCGCTTCGGCCAGCATTTTTTCGGAGCGTTCAAGTTCACGGTTCTGGTGTTCCAATTCGATCTGGCAGATACTCAATTCTTCAAGCAGTTTTTTGAAATTTCCCCCCAATTCTTCGGCACTGAAGTCGCGAGGATGCTCAACGAGAACTCTTTCCGCCATCTTGCGCAGTTCGTCAAACGTATTCACTTTTCACCTCCGAATAAACATTGATACACTTGTTGCCGGTCAACAGGCTTTGACAAAAACGCGTCGAAAAAGCTCTTGTTGTCGCCAATTGCATCGATATCGGCCGTAACAACGCCAAGCCGAACATTGGCATAATCGCTGTTCTTCCGAACAGCTTGCGCCAGTTCCACTCCGGACATGCCATCCATATACATATCAGTAAGAATCCAGTTAAAGGGTTGTAGTTTCAGTTTTTCGAGCGCTTCCGCCCCGGAAGAGGCGGTATCGCAAGTCACGCCGAACCGTTTGAGCAAGACGGTTAATACTTTGACGTTAATCGGCATATCGTCGACGACCAGCACGCGCAACGGATCAGAAGACACCGCCGGGGCGCGATAGCGCGCTCTTTGCCGGGAACCGTCGGGTAAGGCTTCCGCCGCGAACTCCTGATCACCTTCATCGGCCATTTCAACATCAGGCAGTAAAATGAAGAAGGTTGTACCTTCGTCTTCGACACTTTCGACCGTAAGGGTTCCCCCCATCTTATCGACCAAACGACGGACGATAGACAAACCCAGCCCGGTTCCCGTAGTTGACGCGTTTGTTCCGCGGAATTTCGACAGTTGCACAA
>JAQVID010000537.1 GCA_028695865.1 Thermoguttaceae bacterium
ATTGGGCGTTGGTTTTGGCGAACGAATCTTCGTGCAGCAGGTTGATCCTGTCACGCATAACGTTGTACTCGGGCCACATGAATCACTTGCCCGAACAGAAATAAAAGTTGTCGATTCACACTGGCTGCTTGATGTTCCCATCGGTCAACCGTTCCGGTGTGAGGTCAAGATTCGCTATCGGAATCCGTCGCAGCCGGGGCAAGTCACGGTCAACTCGGACGGCAATCTGGATGTTCTGCTTGACGCCCCGCGATATGGGGTCGCGCCCGGTCAGGCCCTGGTCTGCTATTGGAAGAACCGGCTTCTCGGGGGGGGAAGAATTGCGCCGTTGTCTGGAATTGTTCGTTGATCGTAATACTTTGATCGTAATACTTTGAACCTGGATCATTTCATTCACAGGAGAAATCAAACATCATGTCCGAATATTTGGAAGTCGCTGTTTTGGCGGCGAAGGAAGCCGGGGCGGTCTTGCGCGACAAGTTGGGAAAAGTCGCTGTCCGCGAGAAACATCCTGCCGATCTTGTCACGGAAGCCGACGAGCAGGCTCAGCGAACGATCGCCGCGATTTTACGTGATCATTATCCTCTCCACGCTTTTATTGGCGAGGAAAAAACATCCCCCAATCAGCTTCGTGAAGATCAGTGCGGGTCCGGGGCTCCTGACGATCTGCCGCTGACCTGGATTGTCGATCCGCTCGATGGTACGACGAACTTCGTACATCAGTTTCCATTCTTTGCCGTGTCGATTGGCTTGGCCCGGGGCAATGAATTGCTTTGCGGTGTTATTTATAATCCCATGCTGGAGGAATGCTATACAGCGGCACTCGGCCAAGGGAGTTTTCTCAACGGACAAAGAATCCATGTCAGCGATATTCGCGACCCGGGCAAGGCGTTGATTACATTTTCTTTCGCTCCGGGAACAGAACTTGATTCGAAGGAATTTGCCGGTTTCGTCAAATTGGTTCCACACAATCAGGCAATGCGGCGAACCGGTTCGACGGCACTCAATTTAGCGTGTCTTGGCGCGGGCCGATTCGACGCGGTTTATTGTTCCTCGGCTCATCCGTGGGACGTTGCGGCGGGTGTGGCGATTGTTCAGGAAGCGGGCGGAGTCGTTTTCGGATCGGACGGTCAGCCGTTCGATCTTGCCTGCCCGGGTACGCTGGCCGCCGCAACCGGCGAACTTGGGGCCAAATTATCCGCTGTTTTACAAAATTAAAAAGTCGAACAGCCTGCTGGAATTGTACAAAAGAAAGAAGAAGAAGGGGAAGTCAAATTGGTCGGGATATTCACACGCAAATACGAAATACGAATCAACGAAATTGGTCCGGACGAACGACTCACGCCCCAGACCATGTTCTGTTATTTGCAAGATATCTCAAATGCCCAGGTCGCAAGCATGGGTATCGGCGTTGACGATTTGAAGTTGCGCGGTGTCACCTGGGTTCTGTCTCGCGTTTGTCTTGAAACGGCCTTTTTACCGCGTCACGGCGATACGATCGTTGCGCAAACCTGGCCCGCGGAGCCTGCCCGTTTTTTTGTCCCCCGGCATGTCCTGCTGACCTCGCAAGAAACAGGAGAAAAGGTTGCCCACGCGACTTGCTTTTGGCTCATGCTCGACATGGCGACGAAAACCGTTGTACATCCCTGGAATCATTATCCCAAAGTGGACGTCGACGATTTTGGTCCTGTTTTTTTTGCAAATCCACAGCGATTGGACAATAGTCCGGGCACGTCTCCCCTGGAATTCACAGCCCGTAATTCGTATATCGATTTTAATCGGCACGTCAACAATCGATTTTACTTTTCATTCGCCCAGGATTGGCTTTCTGAAATACATGCCGCGCCGGTCCAGATAGATACGATCCAAATCAATTTTAACTTGCCGCTTGCCTTTGGCGAATCGCTTGTTTGCAGTGGCGAAACGAATGGTCCGCGTTTTCGCGTCGTCGGATATTCGGCGGACGACCGTAATGTTTTTTCGGCCGCGGGCACCTTCGCGATTCAATAGTGTAAGCCCCGGGAAAACAAGGCGAAACCGTTTTTTTGCAGACATGTATTGCAAGCGTGCTTACGTGAACGAATACGTTGCTTTTACATTCCGCGCGGCCGCTTCGAAAAACAGCGCAGCGGCTTGCGTATGGCAGGCAGGGACTTGCGTCGGCAGGCCGTACCCCTGCTATGCGGTTCTCCAATAATCTCAACCACGCAGGGATTCCTGCATGTTAAACAAGTGCTCATGTGTTAGCCGTACCCCTCGAACCGGCTGGAATCGACCGCGGCGTTAACTGCTTTCCGGATTTCTTTCTGACGAGTCGTTGATATTGCGGATTGGTTCTGCCCTACTACTGCCAAACCATGTCCACGTTCTCATTCATGTTCCCGCTTCGTTTTCGCTTTCTGAAACAGTTCAGGGTTGGAAAAGTTCCCGGTTCGCAAATACCCCGCGACTGTCAACAGGGTACTATTTTTTTGAATCAATACCGGCATTTTCCGTTTTGGCGGGTGCCGATTGCGCTTTTCCGGCTTCCGGTTCTTGTGAGTCAGGCGGCGGGATAATTCGGAACGACTGCAAAATCTCGCGACCATAGGGACCGAATTTTTCGAGCATATCGGCCCTGATTTCGAACATGAGCGTTACTTGATTACCTGCCGGGTCGGTCAACAGATAATAAATCCAGCGGAATGGCAACTCCTCAACACGGCCGTCAATCATGACTGTGTAGACCATGTACTTGTCAGGGTTAACAAATTCGTCTTCCTTGACGATTTTACCGAATTTCTCTCCCAGGCCGCGTTTCAATTCGTCTTTATAGACTTCAAGGGAAGGCATGGTATTTCGCTCAACCTTTTTGTTCAGCAGAATATTGCATTGGGCGATACCCTCTCCTTTGAGCATGAGGCAAAGAGCCGCCGCGCGCTGACCGTCTTCAATCATTTTCCACTGGCGTTCATGTCGGAATCGCCAAGGTCCGTTCAATCCGTTGTACGAAAGCAAAAGCAGTTCGGGACTGGGTGCCACGCGAAGTGTTTCGAGTACATCGTCTGTCAAATGCTCCGGCTTGGTCAAGGGAGCGATTTTGAGTCGGACAAGACCACTGGTATCAAGTTTGGGCTCAATCAGACCAGCCCCGCGACGCTCGTTGATTCGAACACCGAACCAGGTCATGCGTCCTGAACGCAAGTCGAATTGATACTTTCCTTGCAGATCGATTTCGACCGGGGCACCAAGCGATGTTCCTTGAATTGTGCTGGGAAGCGGATTCCCTTTGTCGTCGCTTCCACCGTTAAGAACAATATCGACTTCGGCAATATCATCAATAATCGCGGTCAGCACCATTCGGATTGTATTATTTTCCATGGCGGCCAAACCGAGAAACTGACGGACAATATCGTCGGGGGCCGTCCATTCTTCGCCTGTCTTCACTTCACGATTGGGAAGAAAAC
>JAQVID010000538.1 GCA_028695865.1 Thermoguttaceae bacterium
TTGTTCTTGCTCGTGATCTTCAGTACTTCGTCATCGACAATATACGTCAGGTTGTACGGTTCGAGAATATGTTTGAGGTAATTCTTGAGCGTAATATTCGAAAGCTTGGTCTCGACCGCCATGTCCGAGGTAACACCGGCATCGGTCAGTGCCTGATTATCAATCAGAACGTTGATCTGCGATGTACTGCCAATGAATTCCATGACCGTGGCAAGCGGCATTGGCTGATCGAACGGCAAGGTGATTCGCACGTTCAGTTTGTCGAGGATTTCCATGTCGGCTTCCGAACGAATTGAGCCTGTGTCGATTGCGGTGCGGTTCTTGACAATATCCCAACGAGGACCAAAATCAACCGGCTTTTCGTCGCTGATATTGATTACGGAAGCCGTTTCCACATCGTTCATGCCCTGAAGCCAGCCGTTGGCTCGTGATTCTTTTAAATGATCGTTGAAGGCCACCTGCTTCTTCGTTCGGGCTTTCTGATACATCTGGATGGCGACAACGCTGTCGTGCGAATAGTCCTGACATTTCTTCGCCAGTATAATCGCCTCGTCGTATTTGCCTTCTTCCATAAGCCGATTGTATTTCTCAACGTCTTCAGCGAGCTTCTGCTGTACTTGCAACTGCTCTTCACGCTTTTGGCGGACCTGCTGTTCGACGTCTTTGTTCTGGTTGTCCAATTCGATCATGGGACCGTTTTCAGTGATGAACTTGTTGGTTTCATTGATCGCCATGTCAATGGAGAAGCTAAAGTGCCCTTTGATCGAAGCTTCAAGATTGGAAGCTTCCAGTTCCTTGCGGAGCGTGACCAGTTTGGCAAGTGCTTCTTTCGGATTGGTCTTGCGAATCTGATTCGTCTTGGCAATGTAGGCACTGATCTCGCTTTGAACCTGTTGCGGCGATTGCTTGAAGTTAATACCGGAAGCCACAGGAGCGACGGGCTCTGCCGGAGCAGCTTTTGGAGACGCCGAGACCGGAGATTTCGCGTTTGAGGCGGCCGGTTTGGCAGCGTTCGAGGCGATCGGAGCAGCCGCGGCAGGTACGTTCAACTTCGCGATGGATTCGTTAACGTGACGCACGGTTTGAGCGTCCATTTCCGAAGCGTAACGAAGTGCTCCCTGGAAGTTCTTGAGCGCGGCCGTCTTGTTACCGGCTCGCAGGGCCGCTTCCGCTTCCTTCACATACAGATAACCGTTGCTCTTGCCGAGCGAAGGACGAAGTTCGGTGCCTTGTACCTGACGAATCGCGCCGTTGTTCTGCGAAGCCTGGGCATTACGCTGTGAACGGGTAGTCGCAATATCGCCAAGGAGTTTCGTCGGGGAATCGCCGCCGGCATAAGCGTTTTCCGGAATGCCGCGTCCTTGCAAATGACGTGCAAGTTCTTCCGCCCGATCCATTTGACCGGAGGCGAACATTGCCCGGGCTTGAACAAGTTGATTCTGAACATCGGTAATTTGATGCTTCATCGCTTCCGAAAGGCCAACCAAAGGCTGGGCCGGTACCTGCGACGACTGACGAGCCGCAACGGCGGTACGATCGTCGCGGATACGCTGGGCGACGGCGTCGTAATCCATGCCCTTTTGGATACTCTGCGAATCCATATAGACATTGAATTTGCGGGCTTCCGTCACCAGCGAATCGGCATTGTCAAAATCGCGACAACGTCGAAGAGCTTCTGCCTGATCCAAATAACTGCGAGCAAAGTCGCGTTTGACCTTTTCGGTCATACCGTTTGCTCTGGCCGCCTGCTCAATCGCTTGATATTGTCGGATCAAGGGCAAAACGTATTCAGGCCGGTCATTGACATCACCATAGGGAGCGTTGAGAGCCTGTGCTTCCTGTGTCAATCGCAAAGCCGAATTGACATCGCGACTCATGAGTGAATGGCGTGCTTTGAGCAGAAGTTCCTGACTCCGGGTAAGAGTATCCGAAGCGGCCGCAGGGACTTCCGTGCCGTTTTGATTCGGTGACTGCGTGATGGCAGCCTGTGACGGTGCCGGCGGAGTTGCATACGTTGTTCCTTGCAGCGAACACAGGGTACTCACCCCTACCGCCAACACCAACAATCCTGTCTCAATTTTTCTGGTAAATTCCAACTCGATACTCCTTTCGCGACCCATTGTCACTCGAATTTTGGTGACGGGTCTTACCTTTGTCATCCCTGACTCCGAACTGAACCGGAATATGTTACCCATTTTAATACTGGGTTTATCCTTTTTGTCATACATACCGGGGGATAGCACAATATAATCGCTCTATCCGTTATATCCTATAATCGTATTCCCAACCTTTTTTCATTAGTGAAAAATAGACATAATCGGAGAAATGCTCTGTTTTCTTATATTCGTTGCCAAAGATTTTTCTGATATAATCGGTAAAATTACCCAACTTAACAGGTGTCGGCTTTACAAACACCTTCCGATCTGATATATATTTATATTATTGACAAGGAACGTGTGTTCTCTTGAATTTCCAGTCTGAATGACTTAACTTTCCTAAAGGAGTTGTTATGAAAAAGAATTTGTGTTATTTGTTTTTAACTGTTTTGCTTTGTTTTGCAGTGTCCCCTGTTTTCTCAGCTCAAAGCGAAGAAGGCTTTGTTTCTTTGTTCAATGGAAAAGATCTCACGGGCTGGACCGTCCAGAGCGGATTGGCAACATACAGCGTTCAGGACGGTGCTATTGTTGGTGTTTGCAAGCCTGGAACCAAAACAAACACATTTCTCGTTTATGAAAAACAATACGGGAACTTTATTTTGAAGCTTGATTTCAAGGCGGTCGTGCCCGGTAATTCCGGTATTCAGTTCCGAAGTCATCTGCGGGACGAAGGTAAATTTAAGCGACTTTTTGGTTATCAGTGCGAAATTGATCCCAGTGCCAAGTGCGAAACAGGTCGTATCTATGATGAAGGCCGTCGCGGTTTCCAGCACAAACTGATTTGGCTTGATCGTAACACGCCCGAAACACTCAAACCGGCCCAGGAAACATACAAAGCCGGTGATTGGAACTCTCTGGAAATTCAGTGTGTCGGTCCGTCGATCCGTACATGGCTCAATGGAGTTCAGGTTTCGAACATTTTCGATTATTATGATTTGTCCGGTCTCATTGGTCTTCAGATTCACGCGGGCAAGCAAGGCTCCATTGCGTGGCGTAATATCCGGATTAAAGACCTTGGCGAATCGAAATGGGAACCCTTCTTCGTTGGCGAGGGAACTTCCGCGAAATTGGCGGGCGCCCGATTTGTGCTCCCCAACGAGTGGACTTTCGTAAAAGAAGGATATCTCAAGGGCGTTCATGACAAGGTTGAAAAGCGTGACGGTTTGGTTGTTTCGGACGATAATTACGCTGATTTTGCGGTGAAAGTAACCTATCGTATTTTCGGTGGCAACAGTGGCCTTTATTTCCGCGCGGAAGAATGCGAAAAGGCTCCCTGGCTCATGAGAG
>JAQVID010000539.1 GCA_028695865.1 Thermoguttaceae bacterium
CGAACCGTTGCCCTGTGAGCCGTTGACTCCCTTCCCGTTTTCACGAGGATTATTCCCCGGATTGTCCGTCCCGGGCAAATCGCTTTCGTTTGGTCTGTCCCCGTTTTTCATGGGAGGTTTCGCTGAATTCGGTGTCACAGGAGAGGCCAATTGTTTCAGTCGGTCTCCAAAGATTGAAGGAGCTTCCGGGGCGGGAAGCGTTACACGATCAATATACCGTTTGGCACCGGCGACGATTGTTTCCCCCGCCTTGAGTCCATCGATCACAGAGGCTTGGCTGGCGTTCGTTCCATCGACCAGTACTTCTTTGGCGTGCCACACTCCCAGACGACGCGTCAGACAATATTGTTTGTCTCCGGAAGCAACCAGGGCATGAAGCGGAACGATTACCGAATCTTGCCGCTCTTTAACTATAATGCGAACATCTGCCGAAAGACCGGACCGCAAATCGACTCCCGCAAGACGAATCAATTGCGGATTTTTTATGTCGGTGAGTACGGCGAAACGTTTGCGAGTGTCCCACGGTATGAGTTCAGGAAAATGATTCACCTTGACGACGACTCCTTCAAAGGAACGCTTGCGCAAAACATCGAAGACCAACACGACTTTCATCCCTTCTTTCACGCGAAGAATCGCGTTTTCGTTGACCAGTGCTCTGACCTGCATCTTATTGGGATCAGGTATGCGGAACATGACCTGACTTTTGCGAACGGACGCCCCTTCCTGTATGATTTCCGATTCGGTCATGCCGGGGCGGAGACGCTGGTTGGCATAGACCACGCGACCTTCCCGCGGCGCTCGAACGGCACAGGCTTTGAGTTGTTCCTCAAGCTGCTTCAAGACTCCAACGACATAGACAAAGTCGTCGTTTGCGCTGAGTAATGTTGACCGGGCCGCTTCGGCCTTCGAAATGAGATCAACGATTTGCTTTTCACTCGAATAATGTAAAAGAACATCGCGGTCCAAAAGCGATTTCTTCAAACTGTTCGCGTTTTTGCGGACGGCAATCCGATCAACTTCCAACTGCGTGTCCGTCGTGTATCCTGCCTGAACGAGATGCTCTGAAGACTTGGCAAGTCGGCTTGATTCAACAAGAGAGTTACGTGTCTTGGCGATCGTATATTCAATTTCCATTTGCTTGGCTTTGACCGTTCCACACAAATATTCTTCCAACTGCGCCTCATTTTCCTGAAGTGTCACGCGAATATTCTGAAGGTCAAGAGGAGCGTTTTCTTTCCACATCTGATACAGTTCCATGCGCGTCTCGATAATCTGCGGATCAAGTTGGGCAATGACATCGCCTTCCTTGACCCACGTTCCTTCCGGAACGAGTGAAACGATGGTCGTCTTGCCTTCGACCTCGGAAGCAATACTGACGTTGTTCGAACTCTCCACGTTACCCCGGCCAATGACTTCATGAACAAAAGGCCCTCGCGTCGTTTTGATTGTTAGGACCCTGGTCGTGTCGCCCGCATGGTGTGTACACCGCCAGACAAAAGCTCCTGCCAAAAAAATGAACGCAAAGCAAGCAGCCCAAATCACAAGCTTCCAAAAGCGCTCGCGACTGGCTTCGACCGAGATCATATCGTCTTTCGACAGGGGCGGGACTTCGAATTGTCGGGGGATTTCGATTGACATGGGCGGGACCTGACGGATCGGATTAAGGCTTAACGCGGTGGGATTAATTCATGGGACAAATAGTTGGGTAAATACATCGGAATCGTGACAGTACTTTTAAAAAAGCAGGAACACGATCCCTGTCGGCGCCTAATGCGAACACCAACTCGTTTCCTATTCTAATCCAACCCGTCATGATTTGCAACTCGTTTCGCAAAAAGCCCCCTCCTTTTTATCCGGAAAGTCATTCGTATAATGATATCATTGTTATTTGAAGAGATTTTCATTGTTTCGGCGGTGATTTCAAGTGAAAAAGGGAGCGTTTCTGTGACGACATTAAATTTATTCTTTTTATGTGCTTTTTCTGTGCCATTTGGCTTTTTATGGGATATTGATCCGATCGGTTTCATAACCAAGGTGGTGATTCTGATTCTTTTTGGTCTTCTGATCTTGCCTGTAGCGATTTTACTTTCGACGGTTTTTACTTTTGTCTGCTCAAAACTTCATATTGTTTGGATCGTGATGTATCCGGTATGGACCTTGGCATTATACAGAGAAATACGAAAAAGAACTCTGTTTTGGCCCGTTGCGCGCATCTTTCTCTCGCAACCGGTTCCGGCGGGAACAGAAGCTGATCTTCCGGACGCGAACGCTCCCAGCCCCAATGTGAACGCCCGATTTACCGTGACTCCCCAATCGTTTTTACCGAACCAACCGGGATATTACGATCCTGTTTTGGGACAATATTACAATCAAGTTGCGCCGCTTAACGAAACAGACCTGTTTGTACAAGGTTCCAAGTGGGCTCAATCGCACGATTTTACAGGTCTTGGGAGCTTGTGTTCAAATACAAATGCTTGGCGGCACTGTTGGATTTGCCCCGAAAAATCACTGACGTTGTGTTATCACATGGATGCGGTCAGTAAACTCAACGCACTATATTTTTCGACTTGTCTTGGTCCCAATTTTACGCTTGTGACCACAAACTCACCCTGTTTTATCAGTACTCCTTATCCACCCAATCAGTTTATTCAATGTTTCGATTCCAACACCTTGCAGAATTTTCGAACAGGACAACATTCAAGCGGTTTGTCTGCCCGGCTTGAGATTCTTCCTGAAGATTCCGATTTGGATGTCTTGCTGAAATTGCACATGGACGCCATTGAATATCTTGCTGCGCATGTCGGAGCCGTCTTTCAGCCCGGGATGTTCTCCTTCCTGGATGCTCCTGTTCCAGACCGTTCAAACGCGACAAAAACTTGTACTTGCGGATGTGAAAACCCGGCTGACATTCGGCGTCGGATTCAGGAAAACCCATTGCCGTTTCGTTATCGTCTGGCCGCGGTTGCCGTTCAACGGGCAGAAGAACACAAACAGCATTTAAAGACTTTTTTGTTTTGGCCTTTCCGGATGGTCTTTTGGATCACTTTCCATGCTCGTTCCTGGGGAAATCGAACCATTGAGGAACAGGTCAACGCCGGTTTGTACCCGGGCAAGAAACAGTAATTGTCTTTTCGGACAGCGAACATCGCAAGGACGCTCCAAGCGAATTATCTCCGCGCGACAAACATACAGATTCTCATTGATTTTGCGTGTTGTGCGGCCGGAACCCCCCCGTTTTCCGGAGGTAAACGGGGAATGAATCACCGAGAATTGAAGAGTCGGAAGTAAAAAGGTTTGCCTGATTTTGCGTGTTGTGCGGCCGGAATTTCCCCGTTTTCCGGAGGTAAACGGGGAATGAATCACCGATAATTGAAGAATCGGTAGTAAAAAGGTTTGCCTGATTTTGCGTGTTGTGCGGCCGGAATCCCCCCGTTTTC
>JAQVID010000540.1 GCA_028695865.1 Thermoguttaceae bacterium
CTTCCCATGAAAAAGGATTCCATGTTCCGCATTGCTTCCATGACAAAGACGGTTACGGCCGCGGCGGTATTGGTTCTTGTTACCGAGGGCAAAATTGGTCTGGACGATCCTGTTTCCAAGTATTACCCTGGTATTGGCAAGGCCATGGTCTATGTCAACGGTTACGATCCGGGCAAACCGGTTCCGGTCTACAACAACACGCGGTCTTATACCGCGGAAGTCGCCAAAGCGAAGATGGTCGAACGCGTTGAACTGGTCAAGATCAAACGGTCGCCGACGATTCGTGAACTTCTGTCGCATACGTCTGGACTCCATTTCCTTCTGCCTTGCGAAGTTGAGTTTGGTTCCCTGACGTTTACGATGGATGAAACGGCGCGATTTGCCGGGCTCTTCCCGTTCCGTTCGCAGCCGGGGGAAGCGTACAACTATTCCAATGTGGGAACGAACATTGCGGCGGCCATTGTGGAAAAAGTATCCGGTCAGAGGTTCAGCGATTTTCTTCGCGACCGAATTTTCAAACCGCTGGAAATGAATAGCGCAACATTCTTTCCGACGCAAGCGGATCATGCGCGCATGCCGGTTATTCACGGTTGGGACGATTCGGCCAAAGCCATGAAGCCTGTTTCGCTCACGTCGAAATTGATCTATATCGATGGTAAGTCCAATCGGGTCGAACGGGCAAGCGGCGGACTCATCATGACCATCGAAGACTATTATCATTTCTGTCAAATGATCGTCGGTGGCGGTCAGAGAAACGGTACGCGTATCATTGCCGCCAACTTAATTGACCAAATGACACACAGCCAAACCAAACTTGACATGCAATACGGATTTTTCCTGCACATCATTGACGGCGGTTATGAGCATGGTGGGGCCTATGGTACCAGAGCATACATGTATCCGAAAGAAAATCTGATTCGCATTGTCATGGTTCAGGTTACGAAATGTCCTGAATTGGAAACGATTTGGGATACCGTGACCAAACTGAACATGAAGTAATCCGTTTGAGTGTTGGAGCGTTTGAGCCGTATCAGTCCAGGAGTCCCGGAGAGAAGTCCGGGCTCTTGGAGAGAATAAAGGATCGATATTCCGACTAATTGTACACAGAAATGGCTTTAGAATTACAGTAAACAATTTATTTACGTATTTACTATATTGTTCCTCTTGTGATTATATATTTTGTATTTCATGTTTTTATCTCGTTTTCCCTGCCTTACCAATCGATGTAATTGACAGGAAAAAAAGGAAGTCATGTCCTTTTTTTGGGGGTTGTGGAGAAAATCTTGTAAAATTTTCTCAATTTACTCTTGCATTTGGGTTCTATTTCGGATAGGATAATAGAAGTTGTGTGCTTGTGAAGAGCATAAGTGTTCGAGATTCCAATTTACAATTTTATGTTACGATAAACGGTAGAAAAGGCTTGTTTCATTGTACGCCCGATTTTTTCAAGACGAAATTTGCGAAGAGATCGAACCGTATGAAAGGCGTCGGGTTTTCCGGTTATGGAAGACCTTTCCGTTCATTGAAGAAAATGAGGAAAGCCGATTGTTTTTTTCGTGTTGTGATCATAATTTAACTCATTGCGAATGTGAGCAGGTTTTATAAAGTGAGCGCAACGAGAACAAGGAGAATCGGAGGAGTCGTCGGACGTACTGAATAGTTGATATCAGCAAGAGGCCAAAGGAACAGGTTTCTGAATTTTCAGGAACGGGGCGGGCTGTGTTTTAACGACCTGAGGAATAAAAGTGTTCTCAATTTTTCGTATTATTTTGGTGATTGTCTGCCGGGCAAGTCGCGTTTATTCCCGGATGGGTTATGGGCCTGTCCGGAATGACGGTTGCCCTGTCCGCAGAAGGCCGGTACCGAAAAGGAGAAGCACGTTTGATTGCACCGATCAGATCAGGCGGTCTGTCCGTTGGAACAAGTTTTGGGTATTGCTGTTGTTTTTCTTTGGCTACCGTTGTTTTTTGAATAAGCTCGTTCTTGTCCTTTGCAGTCCTTGTTCGAAAAATGAAAGGCAAAGAAACGGGATGTGAAATTCCCGATATTCTATTCATGCGTGCGAACAGCTTTCCCTCCCGGGAATATTTTCGGGTGATTTTCTTTTAGTGCGCGGTAGTGAACTTTGTCTCAGACATCGTTTTCGTTTTGTGGGGGATAAGGTGAACTTTATATTGATATTGGTCGGTGTCGCGTTGATATCGATTGTGGTTACGACAGGTGTGGTTTGGCTTGTGATGAACATGATTGCCAAATCGCGGAAGCGTGACGCCAGGGCACAAGCCGAAGAAATTCTGTTGCGAGCGCGTCAGGATGCGGAAAATCACCGTCGGGAAGTTGAGATCAAGCTCAAAGAAAAAGCCGTTCAGCAGAAAGAGAAGATCGAGACGGAACAGCGGGCGGTGCGTCAGGAAAATCATGAAAAGGAGCGGTCACTCAACAAGCGTCAAGACATGATCGACAAGCAGGCCGACGACATTCGCAAGGCCGAAAAGCTTCTTGAATCGAGTCAACGGCGTTTGACTGAAAAGACGGAAGAGAACAAAGCCAAAGAAGCCGAGTTAGTCAAGATGCTGGACCGGGAGAAGCAGGTACTTCACGACCTTTCAGGGCTTACGCAGGAAGAAGCGCGTGAACTGGTTTTGCATAATTTGGAGACCGAACTTCAGGACGAAGCCGGAGCAATTATTCTTCGTTGTGAAAAGCGGGTTACGGAGCAATGTCAGGAGACGGCTCGTAATATTTTACTGCTTGCTTTGCAGCGCTACGCGGCGGCTCATACGGCCGAAGCGACGACGAGCACGGTTGATATTCCCAACGACGATATGAAGGGTCGTATTATTGGCCGCGAGGGTCGCAATATTCGGGCATTTGAAAAAGTGACCGGGGTGGATGTTATTATTGACGATACGCCCGGCGTCGTGATCGTGAGTGCCTTTGACGCCATACGTCGTGAAGTTGCCCGACTGACACTGAATCGGTTGATTGCAGACGGTCGAATTCACCCTTCACGAATTGAAGAAATATATGCCGAGACAAACGATGAGATTCAGGCATTCATTCAACGGGCCGGAATGGAGGCGTGTCAGGAAGTTGATGTTCATGGGCTGCATGATCGTGTTGTCAATCTGCTTGGTCGGCTTTTCTTCCGGACGAGTTACAGTCAGAACGTTTTGCGGCATTCGATTGAAGTCGCGTTTCTGTCGGGGTTAATCGCGGTTGAACTCGGTCTGGACGAGCGTCTGGCGCGACGCTGCGGACTGCTTCATGATATTGGCAAAGCGGCAGACCACGAGTTGGAAGGCGGTCACCCGAAGATCGGCGCCGATATTCTCAAGCGATATGGAGAGCCGGTTGAAGTGGTGCAGGCGGCATTGGGACATCATGACGATCCCAAAATTGCCAATCCGTACACAACGATTGTTGCCGCGGCGGAC
>JAQVID010000541.1 GCA_028695865.1 Thermoguttaceae bacterium
GTCATATCGTCCGTGAAATTGACGCGCTTGGCGGAGCCATGGGGCGGGCAATTGACGCGACCGGTATTCAGTTTCGTATGCTCAATGTTCGCAAAGGGCCCGCAATGTACGGTCCGCGAGCCCAAGCCGATAAGCGATTGTATCAGGACGAAGTCAAACGAATCGTCGAAGAGCAGCCGTATAATTTATTGCATTTGCGTCAGGAAAAAGTTGTTGAATTGATCGTCGAAAACGGACGCGTACAAGGGGTTGGCGTCGAAGGCGGGGCTGTGTATCGGGCCGGCGCGGTGGTGCTCTGCTGTGGAACGTTCATGCGGGGAATGCTCCATTTTGGTTCTCAACAGAATCCGGGCGGTCGCGCCGGGGAAGCTCCTGCCAATCGAATCAGTGAATCGCTTTTGCGTGAAGGAATCGAACTCAAACGCTTTAAGACCGGAACGCCTGCCCGACTCAACGGCCGAACAATCGATTACTCCGGATTGGAACGGCAGGACGGCGATGCGCTGCCGCAGCCGTTTTCCTTTATGAACGACCATATTGACGTTGAGCAAATTCCATGTTGGATGACTTATACCAATCCGCGATTGCACCAATTCATTCGCGATAATTTCGACAAGGCTCCGATGTTTACCGGACAAATCAAATCGACCGGCCCGCGTTATTGTCCTTCGATTGAAACAAAAGTCGACCGTTTTGGCGATAAGGACCGGCATCAGATTTATCTGGAGCCCGAGAGCCGCCGCACGAACGAAGTTTATATCAACGGGCTGTCAACGAGTTTTCCCCGGGAAATTCAAGATCAGATCATTCGAATGATCGACGGGCTTGAACACGCTCAAATCATGCGGTACGCATACGCTATTGAATATGATTACGCGCCACCGACGCAATTGAAACTGTCGTTGGAAACGAAAAAAATCGCCGGACTCTTTTTCGCCGGACAAATCAACGGAACTACCGGATATGAAGAAGCCGCGGGGCAAGGTCTGATCGCGGGGGCGAACGCGGCTCTGTTCACGACCGGCGACTTTCCTTTCCTGTTGACTCGCGATTTTTCCTATTTGGGGGTGATGATCGACGACCTGGTGACTCGCGGTGTCGATGAACCGTACCGCATGTTCACCTCCCGGGCGGAATATCGTTTGCTTCTGCGTCAGGACAATGCCGACCGGCGACTGACTCCGCTCGGTTATGGAATTGGTCTGGTCGATGACTTGCGTCTCAATCGTTTGCACGCAAAAGAAAAAACGATTCAGGAAACCAACGCGATTCTCGAATCGACTCATGATGAAAACGGGTCCATGATGAAGTTTTTGAGACGCCCTGAAGTGAGCTGGTCGGACATGGTCACGCGATTGCCGCAACTGGCCGATGTAGATTCCCAGGTTGCGCAGCAGGTTTGTATTGACGCCAAGTACGATGGATATATCAAGCGACAGCAGATGGAAATCGAACGACAACGGCATTTGGCCCGCCGCGCCATTCCCGAAAATTTCGATTACGCCGCTCAAATCAATTTACGCCCGGAAGCAAGAGAAAAGCTCGCCGCTGTCCAGCCGCTTGATCTCGGACAGGCCGGACGCATACCCGGAATCACGCCCGCCGACATCGCGGTTCTCATGGTCGCGCTAAGCAAATAGAATCAAACGCGAGACGCTTGCTGTGTCGCAACGTCATGCGTTGTTCCTAACGCGTGACTTTTTCGTATTGTTTATCGAGTCGAACGGGAGAAACCTTAACCGACGTGCCGAGTTTTTGCGCGAACAAGGAAACGCGATATTCCTCAATCATCCAGCGATAAGTTTCCAACTCCGGATCGACAAGACCGGCGGCGTCGTGAACGGCTTTGGTTTGGGTGTATCGCGTCCAATATCGGTCAATGTCGTTTGACATTGCGATATCGTTTTGAGTTCCGGTCGATTTGATTTTTTCGAATCGCGCGGCGAGGGCCCCCAAATATCGCGGGTATTCCTTAAGCCAGGTCCAAGGCGTCGTTAAATAATAATACGGCGTAAAGAGTCGGGTATATTGAGCCTTGGCGTCGGTGGCCGCATTTTGAAACGGTCCTTTGGCGAACCGCTCCAGAGCGACCCGGGCTTCCTGCACCGCTTGAGCAAGACGACCGATCCACCAGGTAATCTCTTGTGTCGCCAGTGCAATTCGCGATTTGCCTTGCTGGGCCAGTCGATTGAAATCGCCTGAATTCCGGGGAATGGAGCAAGTATCGGCTTCAAGGGCGCGCAGGCCAATGAGTTCGGCACACAAGGCGACGACGTCGGGCCCCGGCAGCGTTTGCAGGAACACTTTATGTTTTTGAATATCCGGAATCCATTTGGCTTGCGTTTTCAGGTCGGTTTTAACCTCTCGATTGAACAGGAGGCGTATACCGGATCGACAATAGAGTTCCGCTTTGACGCAGGAATCGAAGAGACGCAATACGGCGTCCGTATTCGAATCGGACGGTGTTTGGTCTGTGGTGTGCGACGATTCCTCCGACAAAAGACGCGGATCGACCAGTGCGGGAAACGCTTTGACTTTCATCCCGCCGCGATCCAATTCGATTGACTCGGGCAGTGAGCCGAAATCCCAACTCGTGATATGGTCGCGGTTCCATTTCGGATCGTTCGCCGCCGCGACGGTCTGACGGGCTTGAACGCCAAGTTCCGCTTGTATGCAAGAAAGGTCGCGGCCTTCGCTGATTGTCTTCCCATGGTGGTCAACAACACGTATATTAAGCGTGAGCTCGTTTGGAACACGGACCAGATCGAAGTGATCGCGGGTAATAAGCTTGCCGGACATGCGACTTGCCTGCTGCGCGACACATGAAAGCAAATCGCCCTGACCAAAGGGAATGAGTTTGATCATTTCCCGGGCAGTATCCCGAATGGGAACCAGTTCACGTCGCAATTCTTTCGGAAGCGATTTTAGCAGGGCGATGATCTTCGACTCGAACAGGCCGGGCACGAGCCAATCGGCCTGTCGCGTATCAAGTTGGGCAAGATCGTCCGCGGGCACAACCATGGAAATTCCATCGTCTTCTTTCCCGGGATGAAAGCGATAATCCAGCGGAAACCGACTGCCGTGAACGGAAGTGAACACATCGGGAAAGCAGTTGAGTGTTTCATTGGAAATCTCCTCGGTACACAGTTCGGATGGAAGCAGAATGAGCGAGCGTTTCCCGTCCGGAGTGAGCGATTTATACCATTTGGTCAGCGTGACATGATCGTAAACGTCGTCCGGTATACGTTCGTGATAAAACCGATAGAGCACATCGCGTCCGGCAAGGAGTCCATAGCGACGCAGTTTGGCCTGAAGCTTTTCGACCTGGTCCTGTGTTTCGCCGTTTTTGAGATAAAAGTCAAGACGACAATCGTAATCACGTTGTATGAGCGCGTTTTCGATAAAGATTTCACGGGCTTCTTTCGGATGAGTC
>JAQVID010000542.1 GCA_028695865.1 Thermoguttaceae bacterium
CCGATGGAATCCCCAAGCACGAGTTCGGACGATGGAATGGGTTCCGTTCCGGTCCCCGAGGAGAAACCGAAAAAAGACGCTGTATCCGAGTCTCCAACAACGTAAACGGGCGTAGTCCCTCTGTATTGCCTGGTTTCGCTCATTCCGTCGCGGGCTTGTGCTTGTTTCAGGATCGCACCGGTCGTACTCCCGTTATGCGATTTTCCCAAAAAATCCCGACCCCGCAAGCCCGTATATGGAGCGAGTGAAACGAGCGCAATTAGGGGCAGAGCGGCTCGAATTTGTTCCAACACACCCTAATTCCGGTCGCAAGCGACCTCCATTACGGGCTTGTCTATCTTATCAAAACGGGCAAATAAATCACGCCACTCTGTGAACGTGAGGGAAAATCCAACCCCGTAGGGCTCCCCTTTGGAGTGCGGAGGCTGGCCGCCGCTTTTGTGTGCGTTAAACAAGGCAATCGCGGGAGCTTGCTCCCGATTCGACTTTTACGCTTCGAAAAGAACCCCGGTTTTTACAATGGAAAGCTCTGTTTTTCACTCCGCGTCTTGCTTCGAAAAACCCCGCGTTAGGGGTTCCCGTATGGCAGGCACCCGGTTCGCCGCCAGCCGTACTCTTGCTGTGCGATTTTCCCAAAAAATCCCGACCCCGCAAGCCCGTATATGGAGCGAGTGAAACGAGCGCAATTAGGGCCAGAGCGGCTCGAATTTGTTCCAACACACCCTAATTCCGGTCGCAAGCGACCTCCATTACGGGCTTGTCTATCTTATCAAAACGGGCAAATAAATCACGCCACCCTGTGAACGTGAGGGAAAATCCAACCCCGTAGGGCTCCCCTTTGGAGTGCGGAGGCTTGCCGCCGCTTTTGTGTGCGTTAAACAAGGCAATCGCGGGAGCTTGCTCCCGGTTCGACTTTTACGCTTCGAAAAGAACCCCGGTTTTTACAATGGAAAGCTCTGTTTTTCACTCCGCGTCTTGCTTCGAAAAACCCCGCGTTAGGGGTTCCCGTATGGCAGGCAGGGGCTTGTGCCGTCAGGCCGTGCCCCTGCTGTGCGAAAAGACCGATACATGATCGTCTCAGTCAAGAACCTTAAGTGTGAAATTGCGGAATTCGACCGGAGCGCCTTCAGACTGGAACGCGATTCGACCCGGAACATTTTCCAGACCGGTCGCCCAGTTGACAATCTTGCCGTTCATGCGAACCACGATCAAATCTTCAAAACAGACGACATGAACATCATTCCACTGCGTCATATCATCATTTTTCCCGTTGCGGAAATGCTTGACTCCGCGAAGAACTTCAACTGTTTTGTGATTTTCGACCAAACGGCTCCGATCCGGGGCACCGGTAATCTTCATGTCCCAGAAGCCGTACAAGTCGCCCAGCGACGCCGGAGCAAGCTGCACTTCAACACATTTGGGAAGAAACGTCGAAGTCGATTTACAGACGCGAAGGAAAAGCCCGCTGTTGACCATATTGGTTTTGTCCGGATAGCGGAACTGACCACACACTTCAAAATTGCGATAAAGTTTTTTGGTTCCAAGCCAGCCGAACGGCTTTCCGGCAACTTTCAGAACGCCGTCAGCGTCAAGATGATAGACGTCTGTCTTTTTAGCGCCTTCGTCAAGAAAGAATTCGAAATCGTCGAGAGAAGCTCCTTTGAGGAGTTCGATTGTCTTGGCGTCAGCAGCCGTTTTATCCTGCGCGACCAAGGTGGTTACATTCGCGAAAACGGTCCAGGTAGCGGCCAACATCAGCGTCAAAACATACATTTTCGTTCGCATGACAAATCTCCTTTTGGGTGTTGTGTCGTTTGGGGACGCCGCAAGTCGCTTCCACAGGAAAAACGCAAGGCGGCTAATAATCTGTTACTGCACGGGTAACATTTTGAATCATTCAAACGCAATCGCCTCGGGCAGGGTCAGCGTTTCTTCGTAAAGGGCGCGACCGATAATACAGGCAGGCATACCCGCGTCGGCCAGAGCTTTCACGTCGTCTATTGTCGTGACGCCTCCGGACGCGACCAGAGGAATCTTCACGGCGTCGCGAACCGCTTTGAGCTCGGCAAGGTTCGGACCCTTCATCATACCGTCTTTCGCAATATCGGTATAGACCAATGCGGCGATCGGCAAATGCTCAAACTGTTTCGCAAGCGAAATGGCCGAAGTCTCACTCGTTTGGAGCCAACCTTCCGTAGCGACTTTTCCGTTTCTCGCGTCAATTCCCAGTACAAGACGTTTGGGAAACTTCAAACACATTTTGCAAAACCAGTCGGGCGACTTGAGGGCCAGCGTTCCAACAACCAGACGCGATGCGCCCATTTCGAGCAGTTCGGTAATCGTCTCTTCGGAACGAATACCACCGCTGAATTCGCACGGGATACCTTCGGTGACTTCCAAAATTGCCTGAAATGTCGATAAATTGCAAGGATGACCTTCTTTGGCTCCGTCGAGGTCAACGATGTGAAATCGTTTGGCTCCCAGACGAATCCAATGTGTGGCCATCTCGGCCGCCGAGGCTCCGTATACTGTTTCCTGATTGTAATTACCCTGGCGAAGACGAACGCACTGCCCACCGCGAATATCAATTGCCGGCCAAATTTGCATAATGCTGTTTACTCTTCCATTCTGCTGTTCTACGAGCGAATTTGCGATTTTATTTAAATACACTCAAATATATATTATTGGGAAAACCGGTTCGATTAGCCTTGCGCATCGGCAATGCGAATGTTTGCCCAATTGTTCCCGTTACGTTCACAATAGGCCACATGGTCAGGATGAACCAAATAGGCGTCAAGGGTCTTCGCGTCCGGAAACGTCGAGACGAGCATGACGTCAAAATCCTGGTCATAGATCGGATCTTTCTGATCAGGCAGCCTGGTACCGACCTGAAAGAAGACCGTCCCTGGAATGTCTTTTCCAAACGTCTTTGTATCTTCAACAAAAGCATTGAAAACGGCGGGCGTTTTATCTTTCAATGTAAAAAACACTGTATGAATCATCATTGAGGCGTCTCCTGAATGGTTGATTGTGTTCCGGATAGCTCGGATTGCTCAGATTGTTTGGACTGATCGACAAAAACGCCCAGTTTCCGAAAACGGTCATAACGTTTCGCGACCAAATCGTCCAGTGGTATTTTCTTGAGTTCACGAAGCTTAAGTCGCAAATATAGTTTAAGTCGCGATGCCATGAGATTGGGATTGCTGTGCGCTCCGCCATCCGGCTCCGGTATGATATCGTCGATAATTCCAAATTCCAGCAGATGCTTCGATGTGAATTTTAACGCTTCAGCCGCTTTGTCTTTGAACTCACCGCTTTTCCACAGAATGCCGGCACACCCTTCGGGGCTACTGACGCTGTAATACGAATGCGCCAGCATGGCAACGCGGTCTCCGACACAAATACCAAGTGCCCCACCGCTTCCCC
>JAQVID010000543.1 GCA_028695865.1 Thermoguttaceae bacterium
TATAGACGGAAAATCGTCCATTCTTCGCGCCAAAGCTGAACGCGTTCAGTGGAATCCCAGCGACATCCTTGAATCCCTCGGGTTTGGCCTGTTCTGACTTTGCAATCCTCCTGCGAATAAAGATTCCCGCGCAAAAGTGTCCCGGGACGGAAAAATCAAGAAGAACCGGCAGGAAGCATTATTCACAGCATCGAGTCAGGACCCAAAATCCGGACGGGATTGGGTGGGACGTTGCGCAGGACAAGGGGCAAAACCTGTTGCCGCAAGTGAGGGGCCAAGTCAGGCAAGTATGGGACTTGGCCCCTTTTTTACAGGACATTCGTTTTTATCAGGTCATTCGGGCAACGGTTTGTCCTTGGTCTCGGGCAGCATCCAGATAATAATCACACCGAGCAGGAAGATCGGCGACAGAGCGGCCCCCGCGTAGCGGAGCGGCTCGGAAAAACCATTGGCTTGCGTAAAGACGTAAGCGGTAAGACCACCGAAGAGCCCGGGACCAACGGCCGCAAGGTATCGACCAACGTTATAGCAGAACGAAACGGAAGTACTTCGCAGTCGCGTCGGGAAGAGTTCGGGGAAATAAATCGTGTAACCGCCCATGAGCGAGGCCAACGAGAAGCCCATGAGAGGAACGAATACGCAGACTTCCCAGAATGTGTCCATCAAGAGGAAGACAGCCAAAACGCTTACCATGGCGGCCAGGAAGAACAAGGTAAATGTAGGTCGTCGTCCGCAGTGTACCGTAATAATCGCAAACGAATACATACCGAAGAACGCTCCGGCATTGATCAAAATGGAGGTCAGAGCCCCCCAGAATCCGACGATGTGATCGTATTCCTGCTTCTGGGAAGAAATTGTCTGAACGAGAGCTTCGGGCTTTGCGTCCGTTTTGGGTGCCGAGGAAGCCCATTTGATTACACTGGCGGCCGCTTTCGCCGGAGCGTCTCCAGCCGAACCGTTTGCGTCAACAGGGAAAATCTTGAGTCCTGCCAGAGCAGCCGTCAGATTATCTTGCGTGAATTCCTTGCGTGATTTCAACAATGATTCCATGACCGCGAAAATCTTGGAACTTCCAACCTCAACGGTACCGGGGACAAGCGGCAGACTCATGAAATAATCGGACGTGAGCTTATTGGGATTCTCTTTGCCGTCTTTACCGTCTGTTACGGTTTTGGCGAAGTCGCGATCAGCGAACATTCTGCCCAAAATCTGTTGTTCGACGATAACATTCTGTTTTTGATTGGCCAGTTCGGAATTCTTGCGGAAGACGGAACGGTTCAGGTCGATGGCAAAGAGCATAATTCCCCAAAAACCGATCACGCCAACGGTCGCCAGAAGCATGCCAAGAATAATGCGGCGGCGAATAAAAGCATCGGTAAAGAGTTCCATAATGGAGCCAATTCGTTTTCCCCCG
The DNA here is from genome assembly GCA_028695865.1 of Thermoguttaceae bacterium. Classification (GTDB taxonomy): domain Bacteria; phylum Planctomycetota; class Planctomycetia; order Pirellulales; family Thermoguttaceae; genus JAUNBG01. Next base: position 1,415 of record JAQVID010000543.1, read on the forward strand.
CTCTTTTGCTCTTCTTTGGCTTTTCTCCAAGCTTCCGGTTCCTGCAAATGACGAATGAACAGCAGAAGGAGTACCGGGAAAATACCGACCATGAAAGACCATCGCCAGGTGGTCCAGTTCCAAGGGAGCATTTGACGCTTAATCAGTTCACCAATGCCCATTGTAATGAACGCGGCGGAGACATTGCCGATGGCGGAAATTGCCTGAAGAAATCCGAGTGCGTAAGGCCTGGCCGCTTGGGGCATGCTCTCCGCGACAATCGTGACACAAACGGCAAATTGACCTCCCACTCCCAATCCGGTCAGAAAACGAAGAACGAGAAATTCGGGAACGGTTCGCGCAAGTCCGGTCAAACCGGTAAATCCGGCGTAGATGAGAATGGACCAGAACATGGTTCGCACACGGCCGTATTTATCACCACAGATACCGAAAATAATTCCTCCGGTCGCCCAACCGAGCAGCATAAGACAGGTTGCGTATCCGGCATAAGTCGAAACATGAGAATCGGCTTCGGAAAGATTCAAAAGCTCAGCCAGAGCCGGACTTCGTGAAAGGGCGAAAAGTTGCTGATCAAGACAATCGAAAGTCCAGCCAAGTGTACATAAAATAAGAACAAACCATTGGTATCCGTTGAGCAGTCGATACCACGGAAGTGTCCGCTGCACAGCGGGAGCTTCATTGAGTTGTTTTTGCGCATGAGCGTTCATGTAATTCCTCCGGTTGAGTAATGGGACGAACTGAAAAAAGTTGTTTCATGTTTATACTGTTCACATTTATGCTGTTAACACGTTATTCTGCTTTTGTACGTTCGTGAAGACCACCGGAAGTTGGGGGGCTTCGCGTTGCACTGCGGAAAAACTCAATGGGACCAGTATTATTAAGTCCTGTTTGTGTGCAAGACAGTATAACAGACTTTGTAATCTGTTGCAAGTGTTCTTTTCGTGAGTACCGATTCTTTATTTTAGAATTTTAGAGATTCAAGCCCCGTGTGTCTTCAAAAAACATGAGGGGCTCAGACCATAACAGCATGAAAATCAAACCCGACTCAATCAAGTCGAACTGATTTAGTCCGCGATTTCCCAGGGTGCGGCAAGCTGCGTTCCTGTTTTCTCCACACCGAGTTCAGAGGCCATTCGCTTTAGTTCGTCTTTGTTGTAATACGATTTGACTAACCAGCAAAGAATCGGTTTTTCAGACTGATAATATTTGTTTCCGTCGAGCGTCAGACCACTTCGCCAGTCGGTGTCCATGCGAACGCAGACTTCCGTCGATTCACTGAAAAGATTGTTTCGAATCACAAAGCCGGTCGTTTCGGCCTTGTTACGATAGAACATAAGATGGGCACCGTTGGGGTCAGGTCGCTGATCGTGTGCCCAACCGAACCCGGCGTCGACGCAAATGTTGTCCTCAAAAACAATGTTTTTCGTCGTTTTGGCGTTCCAATACTCAAACGAATATTCACTGTTCCAGATAACGTTTTTCCGATAAGTAATATTTGTTTCGATGTCGTCCCGACCCTGATTTGTCAGAGCCGCGTCGTAAATTTCCCAAAGTCGGCATTCCTCGACCAGGTTCTTGTCGCAATTCCCCCAGAATTCGATTCCGTTTCCAAACCGGACAGGGACTCCGTTTGGACGCGTGTGCTGGTGTCCACCCCCAATATAATAGACATCACACTTGCGAATGACCAGTCTCGCGGTATCGCCCCCGCCGAAACCATGGGCAGCACCGTAAGCTATGGCAAGGTTCTCATAAACAATGTCGTGGCATCCGCCCTGACTCACGATGTGACGGTTGAGCGCCAGTTCGAGTGATTTGAACTCGTTTCCCGGGTTGGAGTCGAACCGAAGATAAACTCGTTGCTCGACAGCGTTATACCAATATTCGCCCGGATTGGCACAGTCGTCGAGCGACCATTTTTTGATTCCACAGCGATGAAGCTTTTTGTAGTGGCCGTGATCGATGCTGATAGTGCCGACATCGAGTTTGAGGGAGTTGCTTACGT
>JAQVID010000544.1 GCA_028695865.1 Thermoguttaceae bacterium
AAGGATCGGCATGATGTGTTTCCAAGCCGATATTAGGACCTTTCTCGTCGGCGCGATCGTCGTTCGTTGCAACAACATTGCCCGACGAATTGAGGAGCTGCACGCACGCGTCCATGGTCGAATCAAGACCAATTGCGGCGACATCGACGACCAGTTTTTCTCCCTTTTTCCCGTCGAACGAATAGCAATCGCTCTGATTCGCCTGGCTAATCGATCCTTCAACAATGACAGGAAGCGTTACGGCAAACCTGTCGGCTCCCGGCTGCGATTGCTGAAGCGAGCGTTTTTCGATTACTTTCATACTGCTTCGAGCAAATACAACCGGACGCGGCAACCACTGCGAAAAATCCGAAGGCGATTGAGAATCGGCTGTTGCTTGAGTACCGGATTCCGACGCCCCCGACCTGCCTTTGAGGACCGTCAAAACAAAAGGCGTATTGCCGGAACCGGTTGATTTGCCGGAACTGTTGGAACTGCCGGAACCGCTTGATTTGGCAGCGCCGGTTGGAATCCGAATTGAGTTTACCGGCAGATTCCAGCCGTCGAGCTTAACGATCGTGTGGTCATCGACCAGACCAAGCGTTGACCTCGCCGTCACGAAGGGAAACTCGCCAATGGCACAGCGATAGACAAAATCGCTGCGTCCTCGGAACAGAGCGTCTTGTACATCCAAACGCCAAACGCCGTCCTCCGGAATCTCAAAAAGCAATACAGGGTCCGGGTCAAACCGCCAAGAGTCCGCGGTCCGAACAAGATTACCACGAGGATCATAAAGCGAAATTACCGGGGAAAACCAGCCCGGTACACCGTCGGCCAAGTAGGGCGACAAGAATCGTCCCCAAACGACAAAAACGAGTTTGGCGTCTTTTTTTGCGTGAAAGAAAAAGCAATCTGTATCGCCCGGCTGAATTTGTCCATTGACAATAACGGGCAACTCCTGTACAGGAAGCTTTTCGCGAGCCCAGTCGAGTTGCCGTTTTCGATTATTCCCGTTCATGAAGGGAAGGTGTTCCTTCGCAGGATCGGCAGAATCGTTCGGCTCAATTTCGCACACTTCGTGACAGGGCGACACGTGAAACACGGTCGGAGCGGTCAGACCATTTGGTCCCAGTAAATACATCTCGCGCCATCCGACCGGCGCGTCGGCGTCAATGGTAATCTCGGCCCGCAAATAGCCGGAAACCGGGTCAGGAAGCGTTCTGTCCGGCCGACGAATAAAATATTCATAATAAAATCTCTGCAAAAAAATCCGCTTTTCTTCCGGCGTGCCCGGCGCGTCTTCGTCAAGCTTATCAAGCCAAATTCGTTTCTTGCGGAGGTCTTCCAGTTTGGGATACGAAGCAAGCTCTTCTTTCGGTATTTTGTCCATCGGATTGGGACCGAACCAGGGCGGGTTGTCGATTCCCTGATAAAGTCGATCAACGGCTTTCTGAAAATGATTGCGCATGACGTTTCGCTCTGTTTCCTCATTCAGACGAAGCGAACCGGCTCCCTGAATAACCCGCACGCTCACGCCCTGACCGGATACCGTCGCTGTCCGTATCTGACGGGCATTGCGAACACCGATCAAAACCTCAAACGTTGTGCCGCGCTGACCGCCGGACGGATAGACAAACGAGATTCGCTGGGCTTGCGCTTGGCATGTTTCCGTAAAAAAACCGGGCACAAGTTGCAAGCCGGGCAAGAATAATCCCGGATCACCGATACACAAAACAACGAACAGACACCACGAATATTTCAGCCATGTTGACATTGATTTTATCCCATAATTTCAAGGAGGAGTCCCGCTTCAGACGCCGGTGTCATAACGGGCAGGTCGAATCCCTTATTGTTTTCAAGCTTTCCATTCGGGTCAATTCCTGCCTGCGCAATAATACTTCCGAGCAAATCTTGCGGTGCGACCGGACGACGGAGAACGGTCTCGCCGGTATCACTCGAAGCGCCAACGACCTTGCCTCCTTTGAAGCCGCCGCCCGCGACGACAGCCGAAAAGCACCGGCCATAATGCCCACGACCGCCAAGCCAGGGGGCTTCCCAACCTATTTTGGGGGTTCGACCGAATTCGCCGCTCCACCAAACGACTGTCTGGTCCAAAAGTCCGCGATCTCGCAAATCTTTCAGCAGCATGGAAAGGCCCTGATCCAATTCAGGCTGACGTCGGGTCAGAATTTCGAAGTGCTTTTTGTGTGTGTCCCAACCGCGATAATTGAGCGTAACATATGGAACGTTTCGTTCGACGAGGCGTCGGGCCATGAGACAGGATTGCCCGAACCAGTTGCGGCCATACGCGTCCCTGATTTTATCCGGTTCCGTTTCCAGGTTGAACACTTTAACATCGTCGCTTTCGAGCAATCGATAGGAGCTGTCACGCAAATGATCAATTTTTTCAAAGAGCGGATTCTCCGGCATGGCGGCACCGAGCGCATCGATTTTGCCCGACATGTCGCGTCTGAGCTGCTGCCGCTTGTCGGTCATTCCTTCGGCGACGAAACCTGAAACGAGAAACGGCGTTTTGTTCGGGTCACCCCCGGTGACAAACGGCTTGTATCGCGGACCCAGAAAACCGCTTTCCGAAAACCGGCCTTGCGATGTCGTGAGCACGACATACGGCGGAATCGGAGCCTTGTACCCTTTGTCGTAACCGTCAATCTTGGATATAATCGCGCCAATATTCGGATAAACCAGACCGCCGCCCGGCATACGCCCTGTTTGCATCATGTAGGCCGCGGTCTCGTGATGATTTGTACCGTGTGTCATACTGCGAATAATCGCGTAAAGATCGGCACACTTGGCCAATTCCGGAAGGCTTTGACTAATTTCGATACCCGGGACGTTTGTCTTGATCGGCAAGGTCCATGGCCCGCAATAATCTTTCCCTGCTCCCGGCTTTGGGTCGAACGTTTCAAGTTGGCTTGGCCCCCCCCACATCCATATTTGAATGACCGATTTCGCTTTACCCAGTCGAACCCCTTCGACCGACGGCGTTGTTTCGGCCCCATAAACGTTGTCATAAAACGCGTTTCCTACGGCCGGAATTCCAAAAAGCCCGAAACCTGCTTCAATAAACGATCTTCGTCTCATACTTTTCTCTCAATAAAAAGGGAACACAAAATTTCCACATCTGTTTACATTTTAACAACTTGCTTCGACAGATGCAATAACCTCACAAATTCGAAAATAAAAATTTTCGATAAGCGTCGGAAGCCCGCAGAAAGTCCTGTTCGTAAAAAAGAACGAAGAAGGTCCTCCGTCTCGAATACCGCGTTCCTTCAGGTAAACTGTTCGAAAAGGATTCGCGAAGGCAAGATTGTTTCTCTTATGTGTACTACATTGTGTAAATTGCGGCAAAAATTACTCCCTGTTCCTTTTTTCCCGAAAGAACTTGCCGGAGTCTTGACGCCGGGAGAAAGAGAG
>JAQVID010000020.1 GCA_028695865.1 Thermoguttaceae bacterium
TCTACCGAGCTAAAAGCTTCTTGTAGTTTATATCTACAAATCGCAGAGGCCAGCATGCCGACTGGGACCAGGTAAAAGAGGGCGTGCCAATGTCGACGCCCTCAAAACGCCCGTCTTCATAACCGATTCCGTTGCGAAAATTAACAACCGGTTTTTGACGGACACAACTTAACGCCGTTACTGTTTTAAATGATCGTGTCACATGGGAAGTACCGCCCGATGTACTGAACTGATAGTCGAACGACTCACCCGCCTCGTGCTTGCGGCTGGAATAACGCATATAGGCGTCCCAGGCGTCTGTCCCTTCTATCGGTTCCAAGGTAACCGATTCAAGCGGGCAATCGTTTTCGTATTTGCGGTTTGAGGCAATCCAGCCCATGAGGCACTCGTAGGCCTCGTATTTGTTCCAAGTACCAACCACGCGACAGTGTACCTCGGCGGTCGGGTTCACACTTGCTTCCGCTTTCGGCGAATCGTAACATTCGTCACAATATATCTCTGACATAAATACCCCTTCTTGCAGAAAATATCAAATCATTCCGTCATCTTCCTTTCGAGTGTTATCCCGAATTTCTTTTTGGACACGAAGGGAATCTTCCATGACTTTGCGCTGCCAGTTGTCCTGTCCTCCGACCGCTTCGAACGGGTTGAATGTACCGCTTGTGCTGTATGCCAGACGTGGGGCAGTGCCTGAGAGATTCGCCTGAAAGTTTTTCACGACGTTTTGAACTTCTGTTGTTATACTGTCAATAATCGAAGCGGAACCTTCGGTTTCAGCCTTTGTTTCAGGCGGTTCCTTCGCTTTCTGGACAGCATTGTCGTATTCTGCCTGGGCCGCTTTAAGTTCCGCTTCCTGACCGGCGATTTTCTCCTGATATGTTTTACTGCGTGTTTCGGAGGCCCGCTGCTGGTCTTCTTTCAGGGTATCAAGGACGCCTTTCTTTTCGGCGCCAAGCGAAGCCATTTTGGCGTCGCGCTGCTGTTGTATATTATTGAGTGTTTGCGTCTTTTTCGCCTCGCGCTGTTTAGCCTCATGATCATATTGTTCGGTGAGAATATCATTCATTTCGTTCGGGTCAAGTCCCTGCATTTTCGCCATGATCCAGCCGATTCCCTTGGCAATGCTCTCCTCCGCCGATTTCCATGCGGTGACAACTCCTGCGGAAAACTCCGTCCACAATGTGGACATGGTGTAAACGGTCTCCGTCCAGAATTCCTGAACGCCGTACCAGCTTGAAATGAGGAGTTCGCTCAATGTATAAACACAGGCTGCCCAAGCGGTTTGAAGAGTGTCTACTACCCAGTACCAGGTTTCGATAAGCGAGGTGGAACCTTTGACCCAAATCAATTTGAGTGATGCCCAAACGACTTGAATTGCCGCTTCGATATCGCCCCGACCAATCGCTTTAGCGACTGCACTGAAGGTTTCTCCGGCGAACGCGACAAAGTTTCCGAACTGCGTTTTAAGCCAATCGACCGCCGAACCAAGCGTTGCAAAAGCACTGACAAAGAAGTTGCTGAAACCGGCAACGATTGTTCCAAGCGAATTAAAGAGCGTGGTAAATGCGGACGCGACGCCGGACCATGCTTTCATGACAAAACCTGCGACGCCTGACAGTATACTTCCGATTCCGCTGACGACCGAACGTACCATGCCATATAAAAATGAAAACGAACCGGTTATCATTTTTGGAATACTCTGAAAGATTCTCAGCAGTGCCCCGGGAACTGACATAAATGCGCGAACAATATTTGTTACAACGTGTGGTATTGCCCGAACGACTGAAAACAGTGTCTTGATCATAGTCCCTCCGATATTGGTAAAGACGCGAACGGCACCGCCAACCGCTGTTGCTATGCCTGAAAAGACAGTTCCAATTGTTCGAACGATAAGAAAACTTTTTACGAAATGGACAACGACTCCAATACCCGACTTGAGCAGGTTTAAAAGTGGTTTGATCACACCAATTATTTTACTGAATGTGGAACCGGCGAGCGAAGCGATTGGGGTAAGTGTCCGTTCAATGAGTCCTGTTATTCCGGAGAAAACACTACCGACTCCTTTTATCGTCGTTCCGGCCATTCCCAATATCACTGAAACGATCCGGCCTGTAATATTCTTGACAAATCCAACCGTCGCGGAAAAACCTTTGAAGAGTCCGGAACCGAGCGTTGTACCGACGGAGACAACTACTTTTCCAAGAGTTTGAAAGACGCTGCCAATTGTACTGATCGCCTGATAAGCCTGACGTCCGACCCGGAGAAACAGATTGCCCAAGATACCCAAACCGCTCCCGATCATTTTCGACAGGCCGACAACGATTTTGAATTCAGTGAACTGCATAAAAAAGCGTCCAACAGAAGACGCCGCATTCTTAATGGCGTCGGTTATGGAGGCGAATGCTTTTGTAAACGCCTGACCAATGGCCGCCGCGTTTTTGTAGACGAGATAACACGCTCCACCTAACGCGGCAACGGCGGCTATAGCCAAACCGACCGGCGAGAGGATCGCGGTAATCGTCGCTCCGACCGCTGAAAACAGGCCTGTTGCGACTGCTGCAACAGCGGTAAACGTTGCGGAGAGTGCGGTCGCAATTCCAGTCGCCGCGGCGCTGAATACCGAGAGTAACGCTCCAGCGGTCACGATAATCGCCTTGAGAGCACCACCAATAAGACCGAACCCGGTCAAGGCAATTTTGGCAAGAATCGAAATCGAACCGGCGATAAGGCCGATCATTTTTGCGAATGCCAACAGCGCGATACCACCGGTCAGTATTGCAATACCAATTCCAATAACCGCCGCGACCGTTTTGGCTATTGTAACAATAAGCTCCTTGTTTTTAGAGATATACGACGCGAGTCCTTCGCTTGCTTTGGTCAGATAGTCGGCAAGTTTTTGAATGCAAGGAGCAAGTGCGTCGCCCACGGCAATCGCGATCCCTTCGACCGCCGAAAGCAACATGCGGAACGAGCCGCCGATCCCGCTATCCATGCGTTTAGCGGTTTTCGCCGCAGCGCCCATGCCGCCGTCTTTGGCCTGCTTTGACGCAAGGCCTTGTGAAGAGTCGATTGCCTTTGCGAGTTCTGTGAGTTGCTTCTTCGTCAGGCCGACTCCTTTACCAACCGACTTGGCCGTATCTTCCAGCGAAAGGCCAAATGCCGAAGCGGAAGGCGCGACGGCTTTCATGGCGTTACCGATTTCGTTCAGGGATTGCCCGGACGCGTTGGCCGTTGCCGTTAAAACGTCAGCGACTCGACCCGACTGATCGGCGCTTAACGCGAATGTTTTAAGGAGACTTGTTGTTGAAGTGACCGCCTGTGCCAAGTCGGAATCGGTCGCTTTCGCAAGGTCAATAATAGACGCGGTAACAGTGTCGATCTCCTTTTCGTTGAAACCTGTTTGTTGCAGTTCTATTCTTACATTCTGAATATCGACTTTTGAGAATTCGCGTATTTTACCTGTTGCGTTGTCGACGGCGTTGTAAAGCTTGTCGAACGAGGCGGTTGTTAATTTCGCACCGCCTGCGATAGCGTACAGCCCGAAAAGTTCCTTGAAGAGTCCGAGCTTTTTGTCTTTCGACATATTTTCTGTCGCCTGACCGAGTTCACGGAGAATTGTAGAGACGTCTCGAAGCTGACCGGTGTTCCCGTCCACCACGTTGACTTTAAGAGCGGCAAGTTGCTTCTGTATTTTCGGATCGGCAAGATTGGTCAGGATACGGCGGAGCGTTGTTCCCGCCTGTGAGCCTTTGATACCGTAGTTTGCGAGTGAGCCAAGCGCTTTGGCTGTTTCTTCAAGCGAGAGTCCGTACTCCGCCGCGATTGGGGCACAGTAACTCATCGACTCGCCCAGGTCGGTCAGCGTTTGAGCACTGTTATTCGCCGTGGCAACCAAGACGTCGCAGACTCGTGTCATTTCGGTCGCAGGCAAGTTAAACGAACGAAGCGTATTGCCCGCATAAATTGTCGCTTCGGCAAGGTCGGTTCCTGTGGCACGAGCCAAATCGAGCATACCGGCAATGGCCGCGTCAATCTCCGTCGGGTCGAACCCGGCCCGGCCAAGTTCCAACATTGCCCCGGCAACTTGCGAAGCTGTATAAGAGGTCGTTCGACCGAGCAGTTTCGCCTTTTCGGTGAGCGATTCGAAGTCTGCTTCCGTTGCGCCGGTCACAGCAGAGACGGCCCGCATTTGATCGTCGAAATCGGCAAAGACTTTCGTCGCGATTCCCAGCGGTACAGCGGCCATACCGCCAAGTGCCGCAAGCTGCATGCCAAGAGTTTTCATTTTATTGCCGAAATCGCGAACCCGTGTTTCCGCTTCCCGCAGGCCGCGAACGAGTTTGCTGTTATCGGTAAAGAGTTCGACGAAAGCGCGTCCCGCCCGAATCGCTGTGGTGGAGGCCATAATTACTCCTTTCGATATATAAAGTTCACCGTTTCGGTTTTCCGAAATTCTTCATGAACACCTTCTTAAAGACTTCCGCGTTCTCTTTTGTAACAGGAATAGCGTTCTGTGCCGTTTTCCCTTTTGCAAAGGGATTGAACTGCTCCGGCTTGAACGCTTTCTTTTTCGAGTCGCGATGACAGTTGGCGATCAAGGCCATGACACAACTTGCAATTTCCCAGTTATGTTTTTGACGCCCTTCGTTCATCCAGAATAGTTCACGAATTGTAAAAGGACGCGGGTCGATTGCCAGTCTTCCGGCAAGTTCCCAGACGAATTTCCAGACGTCTATCCGTTCAGAATCGCTTCCACCTGAGTCGTCTCGTCGAGTTGGTTCAGGCGTGTTTCCACCGCTTTGATTCCCGCTTCGATCATCTTGCGTTGTTTCTCGATTGCCTGGGCGCGGTCTGTCCGACCGCTCTGGCGGAAAAAATGGATCATCTCCTGATAGAACGCTTCCTGTGCGTCTTGCAATGTCTTGCCGTCAAAGGCATTGTAGATATCTTCGGCGGTAACCTTGTGAACGTCAAATTGAGATTCCAGCAAATTGCATATTACTTCGCCAAGAAGCAATTCATCGGTACCGAGTCGAGTCAGCAAAGGCGGATCGCCCAATTCCGGCTGAAGCAGATCGACTCCCAGCCGATCCCGGATCTTCATTGCGGCGCCAAGATTAAGTGTAATGGACCATGTGCGGCCCTGTGTATCAACAAATGTTTTCATAAATACCTTTCGAGTAGAAGATTAAGCGACCAACGGGAGCGATAATTCGCCAACGGTGCGGTAGCACCAAATGGGGTCCAGCGTCCTTACGCTGGATTCGTCAACGGGAACGATGATTCGTCAACGGTGCGGTAGCACCAAATGGGGTCCAGCGTCCTTACGCTGGAACGTCCTTACGTTGCCTGGTTATGACCACGAACCGAATTCGGCCATTTTGACGGTGATACTGTATTTTACGGCGTCTTCCAGCGGTTCTTCACGTGACATATTCGTAACAGACCATTTACCGGACGGGCCGGAGCCGTTCGCTAAAAATGACATTGTCAGCAGCTCGTCGTCGATAAACGAGGACGTAAACGCGGCCATACCGCTGCCACCTTCGTCGAGAATCGTTTCAAACTCCGCCGAGCATTCCTTCAGAGTTCCGACAACGGCACGCCAACCTTCGTTGCCGCGCGTGCTCACGTCAGCCTCACCTTTTGTCAATGTAAGCGTAACGTCGCGAACGTTTTCCAGCTCGGCGCCATTACAGGTTACAACACAGTCTTTGCCAAGAATAAATTTTACTTCTTCATCAGCCATATTTATATGTTCCTTTCGAATAAAAAAATAGAGTTATTTAATGGAATTTCTCCATTTGTCAGGAAGCGACTTAATCTCTTCTCTTGCCGCTGCCCACATGAACGGACGTGCTTCTACCTTACCGCCGAGTTTTTTCGGGCCCCAGAGGAGTGTTTCCAGCTCTTCCGAATGGCGGACCTGTTCGTCGGTAAAGAGTTTGCCGAATGCGACCCAGACTTTTTTTCCCCGCCAGTTAACAACCTGTTTATAGGGGATCGGTTTGGGGTTCCGTCTCGTTCTTTCACGTGCTTCATAAGCGGATCGGGCTGCGTCATGTTTGCCGATAGAGATAACACCGGACTCACCTTTGTGCCGGTCTTGACGTCGCGGATTTGGGCCGCTGACCTGTACGCCGCCATATTCCAGCAGTTCCGGTGCGTCTCCTTTGTTCTTGCCCGTTAAGCGAACGGGACCAATTACAACGCTTCGCTTGGCCTTATCATAACCGAAGAAGATAAAGCGTTTGAGCTTGCCTGAATGAGACGACGGCGGTCTGCCCGGCGGAGCCGCTGTTTTGCGTTTGCGAATCGACTGCCGGGCACGCTGGCGGACATGGGCGCCAAACTTCGAAAAGACCTGCCGCGTTTCCTTGTCCACCATGCTTTGCACTTCTTTCGAAGAAAAGAAGGTCTTCTTCGCTCGGGAAATTGCGTTCGACTTTGCCATTATAACCTTTCTTACAATACAATAGATCGTATTTTACGGTTCGGTTGAGTCTTTCGTCTTACGTTCCATTTGCAGTTTAATATGCGGAATATATTCTGACAGTTTACGCAACAGGCAGATAAGACCGTACATAATGAACCAAAAGATTGTTATCATGAAAGCGGCCTGAAACAGAACTGCTTTCAGAAAGCTTTTTAGTATCTTCTGAATGATGCCCTGATCGGAGCGAAAGAGCCCTGATTCACCATCGCCGGAATCAGGCAATGTGTCGTCCGGCCTTTCACGAAAGCGAAAGCCACGCCAGCCGCTGCCGTACTCGTCAATCAGCGGCGCAATACTGCCGGAGTCAGGATTCGTCTGCGGTTCACTCCGCCAACTGTCGCCACCGCTATTGCCAAGCGAGAATGCCTGGGATAGACGTTCGCTTAAATTTGCCACACCGGTGAAACGTGAAATTTCCGTCCACGTTTTACGGTTGTCGCTGCTTCGATAGGCGATGAACGTTGGCGTACTCGTTACTTTTCGGGATAGTGCTTCTTTGCGACCTTCCTCCGTATCGATATTGAGCGTGTAAATCACATGACCTTTTTTAACAAACTCGGCGACAACCGGTTTGGCCTTTTGGCATGGAATGCAATATTCACTCGTAAAATAGAGCATTTCGACGATATCCTTTTTCGCGACAGGAGCTTCAAATTCTTCCGTATTGCCGATGGCATAAGTCATGGGCCGAATGGAAGATCGCGGAGTTGGAATGTTCTTCGGAATGGGCGTTTCCTGCGTTTTCGATTTGGCATTCTCCTCCGGCGTGATCCGAAGAACCGCTTCGTCTTTTGCCTCTGCTTTGCTATCAGATTTCCTCGTTTTTTCTTTCGATTCAGATTTCTCGCTTTTATCCTGTTCCCCGGAACCGCTTTCAATCCGGCACCATACCGCATTTGGAGGGATAGAGTCCGGCAGACCTGTCTTGTACTTGCCGTCGAATGCTTCATACAATTTGCAAATCGGAATGGCCCCGCCGCGCATCTCTTCTTCGGATAGTTGACGCTCATCGCCAACTCGCCATGTCAGGATGCCGGTAATATAATATTGGCCATTGATTCTTTCAATGATCGCGGACCCGCTTTGTCCTCCCTTGGGTGCCGGGAAAAACTGGGCCGTTTGACCGTAATAACTCTCGACCGATCCTTTCCAGGCCAGCGACCATCTTCCTTCCGAACAACCAGACGAGAGAATCATCCCGCCTGTCGTCGGACGCGTTCCCCGCTGAGCCAAAGGGACAAAGGGCGGGTCATAATGCGACAATTGTTTTTGGTCAATTGTAATGATCGCAAAGTCATACGGCTGTGTTTCATTGTGCCAGGTTGCAGTGACAGTTCCTTTACATTCTACAATTCGACCGTTTCCGAAGAACTGCAATACAACGCTCTTGTGCGATTCAACTACATGCCAGTTTGTCAACACATAATATTTGCCGTTAATGAGTCCGCAGATCGTACCGGTACCGATTGCACCTCGACCATTGGCGTCCATGGCAAACACACGACACGACGCTGCGTGAATGTCCTCCATATTTCGTACCGGTTCGCACGAGGCATGGACACACGAACAACTGTGTATCGAAACGAGAAGACCAAGTAAAAAGCCAAGGAGAATCCACCGCCATTTAGACGAAGTGATCTTGGGTTCCACTTCCATTTGAGTTGTCTCCATCAAGAGAATTCCTTTCGTAAAAAGGTTTCTAAACCAAGCAAGAATTGTCAACAAGAATTTCTTCATATCACTTACCTTCTTTACTTCAATTGTTGATATTTGATCGTAATAACGCTGGTAAAGACGCGTTTTTGCGCAATGTGTTCGGGAACGTAGATTGGGTTATTCACCGTTTCAGTCCATTGCGCATACGGTTTGGCGGTAAGCGTTCGTTCTTTTATGTAAAGGACGATCTCGTCCACCAACGTTCCCAATGCGGCGACTTCCGTCAGCTCGTCAGTCAGATGCTTTTGAATGCCAATATCTATTTCGATTTCCACTTTCGTTGCGCCGCGAGTGGCATTGGTCATACGCAAGCTCGATGGAACAACGGAAACAATTACGTTCTCCAAATCCTTTATATCTTTTCGCGGAACTGCAACTCGTTTCGCTTCAAAAGGGATGGACCAGTCGTCTTTGCGATTAAGTTCAGCGACAACGGCATCCGCAAGTTCTGTTACAAGGCTCATGTCTCCTCCTTTATCAATTTCGTATGAACTCGCATGCGAATCCCGTAAGGATCGCTCCATCGCCAGCAGCCTTCCTGCCCGAAATCGTTGACTTCGTACTCTTTGCTGTTTGCGATAATGTGGTCTCCCTGTTCCGGGTAGAATTCGAGATCGCTGAACCGGAACAGAAAGTCGTGCATGAAAGAGCCTGTCTTTAACCCGTAATCGTCGGACCGTTCATATTTGGTCTGTCCGAAGATCGCCGGAACCGTTTTTTCAAGACCGTTCCGAATGTATAAGACATTTTCACTTGCACAGGAATTCATTTTATCCGACATCCATTTCAGACCGTTTTTCAGAAGATCATTCACTTGTCTTAACCAGTCCCTTCAGTTCCAACGCCGCAATAATTTCGTTAATCTTTGCCGCGAAAGAAGCGTAAGAGTTCGCAGTCTGGCGATCCAAAGTATCGAACAGAACGGAATTGATCGTCGTCGTTGCGGTTCCACCTGTGTTATCCGTGAGCGGACGAATGAGAACCGCTTCGCCGGTATCGACCGCCGGTTCCGGTTCGGGATTACCGCCTTCACCGCCGGTCGGTTCCGTCTCGCCGGTTTCCGGGCTGGAAGGCGTCATGACCGCGTTCGTAAAGAGTGCACCTGCAGGCTGTTCCAATCGCACGGAAACCGTCTCGTCCGTTTCGCCTGCATAAGCAACGGCCTTGCCGAGATACTGATTCCCGGTAAGTGTATGCGTCGCCTGTCCGACGGTCGCGTCCCAAAAGACACTTTCTCCGGTTACAAACTTTTCTGTACCCTTCAGAACCTTGTACACACCGGACAGCGACAGTGCTCCCTGTGTACCGGCATCGATATCAAGTTTCGCGACACCAACCAGCCCGCCTCGGGTTACAATATCACCGGCACTGACCGCAGTTGTCGGTGTAAAATCAATCGTACTTCCATCATGTAAAAACTGTGCGTTCATAAATAAAACTCCTTTTTTGTATCACGCAAAGCCGCCAAGTCGCAAAGATTTTTATTCTCTCGCAGTGGCGCAGGGCTCGCAGAGAGGAATATATTTTGTATCTATTCTCTGCGTCCTCAGCGACACAGCGAGAGAAATTACTTTCTTTCTTAGTGTCTTTCTGACTTTGCGTGAAATACTTTTGTCTTCGCCGCGCCGCTGCATCGCTGCGCGACATTAATAATTAACGATATTCTTTCACGGCAGGTACCTCCAATGCAATCGGAACCAGAAAGAGAAGGTCGGGATCATTTTTAAAGATCTCTTCCACAGTGTGGAATTCTGGGATAAGAAGATTATCCGAAAGACAAACAAGGTTCACCGTTTCGGCAAGAGTGCCGGTTTTGACCAGTCGTTCACCGTAAGTTTCAAGAGTCCCGTTCCCGATAACGGCCCCTGTGATTTCAAGAATGGGCACATGAAGAAGATCAGAGCCCGCAAGTGAAAGAATATCCACATGATCAACTGTTAAAGAATCGCCGTTCATTTGCTAACGACAACAATAAAGCTGTTACCGCTGGCCGCCGTGCCCGGTGCGGTCGCAAACAAAAGTCGAATCACGTTATTGGATGGAATCGCCCAAACAACCTGAACAGGTTCCGTTTTGGGTGAATTCGAATTGGACAGCGTACATGCAATGTCATAAGGTGAATCATTCGGTCCCCATGGAGGAGGCCCTCCTCCCCAGTCAGTCGTACAACTGAACTCAACTGTATTATAGGTCGGATCGTTTACATTTGATACCGATCCAGTCCAAATTTTTCTATAATTGGGCTGATCGGAATCATCTGTTTCGTGAGCCAAAGGTACTTCTACTATTGTACCTGAAGGAAGTGTTACCGTTGCTTTTGCCGTTGTACTTTCGATTTGTGCCACTTCATCATAAGTAACTTGGCCGCTGATAACATAGTTTGCGTAATTACTGACGGTTTCGATTTCGTACTGATGATAAACCTGAACCTCAACGTCGGACGAATTCAAGTTATGGGTAATGTCAAATTCTGTATTCGTTCCATCGCCGGAAAAAGTCGTGCGGTATCGACTGGATGTAGTAAGGTTATCCACATAACCCTTCGTGGCGACGTGAGTCGCTGCAGTCGGAGTTCCGGACGAAAGGAGACCGGCTGCGTCATATTGAGCGATTCGACTGGCCGTTGGTGTTGCCGTCGCACTGTGGGCATTGGTTGCTGTTGTATGATTCGAAACAACCGCGTAGACTGCGGCACTCGACGGAATCAATTCCGCCGAATTTGTGAGAACACTTTCGGTCGGCAGGTTCTCAAAAGGTATCTGTCCAGAATTATTGAGTTCGGCAACTCCGCCCGGCATGCCGAGAATGGTGTTCGGAATATACAATTCTGAGTGGTCGTGACTTGCAGCCGCCGCTCCAAGATCGGCAAGCGTAATACTGACCGCACCCGTCTGACCGTTCACCGAAGAGACGGCGTCGGTAGGCGTGAGAAGTTCCTGCCAAGAGGAAAGAGAAGTCGGGTCATCGCCCGCCAGAATGAACGACTTATTGAGATCCGTTCGAATCGCAATGTCGCCCACCTCAGCTGTAAGCGCGAGCATAGCGGTTTGATTCGAAACAACAAATGTATTGGTAATCGCCAAAGCAGGCAGAACATTGGTCGGCAGTTTGCCGTTAGCGGTCAGGACAGGAATGTTCCCTTCGGCGGTTCCTGTATCGATTGTCGCCGCCGTTCCGAGTCCGGAAACGTCCGCGACAACATGAGTATGAGTCAACGTGGCAACGGTGGTCAACTGATTATCGACATACTGTTTCGTCGCGGCATGATTCGCCTTTTGCGGATCGCGAGGCAGAAGTATGTCTGAAAGATATATAAATTCGGGTTCAGCAGTGGGCATAAAAGCTCCTTAAATTACGTGGTGAGAATCGCCATTCCGCGACAGGGACAGACAAAACAAATGTCAATATGATTCGAAGTGGACGATTCATAAATGATATGAGTAAAGACTTCCCGACCGTCAACGATTACTTTAACGTCGGGATATTTTGTATTCAGATCGTGATCGATTCGCCAAAGAGCGGACGCTTCCGTTTGTGTAAATATAAAGGCTGACGCTTCCCGTTGAGAAACGTCGAGCCGCTCTCCATTACGGAGAATAAAGAGCGAACCTTCGACCGATAGATCACCTCCGGAGCCGTCCGTTCGTTTGAGAATATCAAGACTTCCCGAAAGAGTTGATCCTCTGCTCATCGGCTATCCTCATGCGGTGATCGGTTCGAGTCGAACTTCGACTGTTTCATCATCGGTAAGCGCATCGCGGACAACACGACCGAGATAAACGTTGCCGGTTGCCACAGCGGTTACCTTTTTATTTGTCTCGTCCCAAAATGCAAAATTACCTGTCGAAAACGCTTCGGTTTCTTTTGCGAATTGATACACTCCGTCGAGCGCGAGAACGCCGATACTGCCTGCAGGAAGATCGACCTTGGTAACACCGATCAAATTATTAAAGACAACAACTGTGCCCGCCGAAATATCCGTGTTCGGAACAAATTGAATCGACCGGCCATCATGCAAAAATCTTGCTTCCATAAATATCTCCTCTATTTTTGTAAGAAAATATCTCACACGAAGGCACAAAGGTCACGGAGTAATATTGTTGTAATCTACAATCATATTCCCTTCTCTCTGTGCCCCCGTGCCTCTGTGTGAAATTATTAAAAATTACGCTTCGCCCTTGATTTTAAGGATCGCGCGATGGTCCTGTTCACGGACGCCGAAGTCGATATAGCCGCGAAATTGTACACCGAGCGTGTTAAAGTCCGCATCAGCTCTTTCAATCGTCGGTCTGTCCATGCCGCCCAAAAACGCCACTTCCAATGCGGGAAGTCGATTCGGGTCGGCAAGCAGGTACCACGCCTTACTGGACGCTCCGTCGAAAGACGCATTACCGAGATACGTGGAACTGACAATACTGTACTTTCCGGTATGCGGATTGGCGTTCGGTTTCGGAATGTCGGTCGTTTCATTGAGCGTCGTCGATTTCATCAATAGTTCCGCGATCACCTTGAGCGCCGTCGGAACCAAAAGAATACTCGGCGTCGCGCCCAAAGGCCGACCGTTCGGTTTTGTTTGCTCGCCGAATTTAATCTCGGCGGCAGTCAATGAATCAATGGACAGGTTGGTATTATCGCCGGTCAAAATATTCGAATGGGTATTGTGGAAGAACGTCTTACCGTCCCGCTGGATCGGATTACTCAAAAGGAGCGACCAGACCGCATCGGCAATGGCCTCCGCCGCACCAATTCCGATCTGACGCGGAATGTCGGTCAGTGCGCTCAAATCGTCATCAATGATCATTTGCCTCGTGAGCGCGAACATGATGCCGTGCGTATCCGCCTTCTGGCTGAAGACCTGTTCGTCGATCTGACCATGCTTCAGCTCGCCTCCGGGCCCAACTTTTTCGAATCTGAAGGAGCCGTTCATTCTAAATCTCGAATGGGCCTTAAAGTCGGTAACACTTGCAATCTTGCAAATGCGTCGCCAGGCGTCCTCCACATAGTTGTAGCCTTCGAGCAACATTTTATTGGCAATATTACTCAAAATACCCGGAAGAGCGGCGGTCGAAAACGCGGCTTCAAGCCAGCCGTGCGCGTCTCTTCGAAATCTCGGAAGCGGCATTTGACAGGCAATTTCGCAGAATTCCTGAAGGCCAATTCCGCGAAGTTTTTCACTCGCTTCCAGTGTCGGCACGTCGTACTTCGTTTCAAGAAAGGACGTTGGAACACCGGATGCGCCAAGTGCAACCGCTTCAAGAATGTGGTTATTCATGACAGGTTTACACGTATGAATCGCAGGCACGTCCGGTCGATTCTTCCGCAGAAACGCCAACTCAAACTGTTCCGGTGTCCAGCCATTCGCAATGGCCGTCGCTTCCATGTCCGGGAACTTGCCCTTGCCAACCGATTCAATTGCACTGATCCGGGTTCGTTCTGCGACAAGTTTGTTTCGATACTCTTTCACAGCTTTTTCGGTATCAAACTTGATTGCTTCGATCATCTTGGGCTGTTCTGCCTTGGACGCTTCAATAACCGGCATTTCAGAATTCGGAGGAGCCGTATCACCAACGGGCGGTGCTTCCTTTCCCGCTGCTTCCACCAGCGTAGCACGCTGGACCGCACTTGGCGCTTCCGCGCCGTTGCCAAATACCCGCTCCCGTTGGTCGCTTGCGTCATTCTGACATTTCGCTTCAATTTCACTTTTCATCTTCACCTCTTTCTTTTGAGTATGGGAATCGTCCTCCGATTCCGCTGTGATAAAACCTTCTTCCATCTGGGCATGGACAATCGCTGTCGTGTTTTCGTCCGCGCCCTGATCCACAAAACTGATCTCGCGCAATTGCATTTTACGGACAACGTGTACCGGCCCTTCAAATGTCTGACCGTTGACCTCCACCTGACAGCCATCCGGCACCAGTTCCGCTTCCACAACCGGCCCGCCGATACTCGCCTGCCAAGGGAATCCATGTTTCCCCGAGTTGGCAACGTCGCGAGCCCAACTGGTATCACGGCTGATGATTCCTTCCGCAACGAGCTTGCCGTCTTCCACCGCAATTCGTGTCGAATGCCCGACTCCCTGCGTTGGTTTATGGTCCAGACGGATCGGTAAATTTTGCGCCGAAATATCAAGACCATTCAGATCCACAACAACAGGGTGCGGAAATCCTTTGACCCGCATGGCCCCGCCGGTATATGCGGTCATCGAAAACTCCGGCATCGACTTGTCCGCCGCCGCTTCGAGAAACGACGGACTTGCCCGGAACCTTAAAAACTGCTCATTCATAAAAATAGACTCCTTTTTTGTTTCGCGCAGCGACGCGGCGGCGCAGCGAGATTCTTCTTGTTGTCCTCTCCGCGCGCTCTGCGCCACTGCGAGAGAAAAATAAATGTGAATTTCTCTTTTGCGTTATTCTTCTGTTTCCGTATGATCCTCCTCTTTCTCTTCAACAGGTTTTTTAACAGGTTCGACTGTCGGATCGTTCACTAAATCAAGCTCTTTCATAAGCGCCTTTTCACGAGCTAACTGCCGAAGTTCTTCTTCCCAGTCTTTACCGAGTTTTGCATATTCTGTCGCCAGTGTTGTTGTATAATTTGACAGTCGCTTTTCTTGGGCGTTTGCTTCT
>JAQVID010000545.1 GCA_028695865.1 Thermoguttaceae bacterium
CCGGTCAATGGCAAAACCATGGTGTGGAATTTCAAAGAATCGCTTCCAGCCGGGGGGAAGCTTCGCAAAGGAGACGAACTGAAAAACGGGCTTGTTTCGCAATCGTTCAGTATGTCGAGCCCTGCCGGATTTGTTCTTGAGACGTCCAAAAAAGTACTGCTTCCTGACGCGTTTGAGTTTGAAGCTCAATTTATTCCCGGATATCTTCCGCCGGGCGTCGAGAAAAAAGATGTCCCCACCAGCAGCATATTGTGGGACAGCATGTTCATTACGTATTTCACCAAGCCAAACGATGAACGGTGCAACAAGGGTTTTCAGGTCGCGTTGCAGCAGACACGGGAAGGGATTTGGCATCCGATCCTTTATCTTGGTTTCGGAACGATGACCGATCAGGTCGTTGGCCCGAAGGTTGACGTCAAACCGGGTCAAGCAGTCAAGCTTTCGTTTTTTTTCACGGCCAATGGCGAAGTTCTTTGGGACTTTGAAGGAACGCGTATGAGGTCAGTCGTTTCCGCGACAGGGCCAGTTGCGCCGGCGAGATTTGCGGCTGTTATTGGCGACCGATTCGGTTCGAACTATCACCCGTTCAATGGAGTGGTTCAGCAGATCACGATTACACCGCATGCCCGTTCGCCTTTTTCTGTTCGAAGCGAAGGGCGCAGTTCTTTTCTCCGGGGCGAGCAAAACGCGAAAGTTCGGATCGTGCTTCAAAACGGTTCCGGCGGTACGCTTGGCAATTTGAAAATTGGGGTTGCTCAAAAGAGCGCGACAGGAACGGCGCCGGCATACAAGACTTTTGAAACAACGAAAAAAGAATTGGCGGCGGACGCAACGGTTTCGTTTGATTGTCCCATTGAAACACGACTCGTTCCGGGGCGGTATTCGCTGGAAATCTCCATTGCCGGTCAAACTGCCGATGGTAAATCGATTGAAGCCAAACGCAATTTGGAAGTGGGAGTTGGCCCGATTTATGCCGATCGTCTTCCCACGGTCATGTGGATGTATAATAATCATCCGTGCAAAGAGGTCATGGATTTTGGGTTTACACATGGTCTGACGAGCTTTGGTCTTGCGTCGCCGGAAACAACGCCAGCGAAAGTGCAAGCCGGTTTTGCCGTACTCGACGATGCGTTGCTTGAAGGTTTTCGAGTCGTGAAGACGGTAAGTGTATCGACACCGCCGGGCAAGCCGCAAGACACTTATGCGAGAATCAATCGTGATGGTTCTGTCTTCAAGACATCCAAGGGCGAAACGCTTCTGGAGGTTTCGCATCCTGAATTGCAGAAGTACAATGGGGAGATTGCCAAGGCGAATCGAGAGGCGTTTGGCGGTCATCCAGGTTGGGGGGGCATTCTTCCCAACTCGGAACGACGTGACGGTGTCCGGCCTTCGTTCCGTTCGGAACCGTCTCAATACAAAGCGGCTTCCGGTATGGATATTCCAGCCGAGGTTGTCGACGGTACTGCTCCGGTTGCCTATGCTTCCAAGCTTTATCCGGAAGGCCGCGTGCGAAACGATGATCCTCTGCTTAAATATTACACCTGGTTCTGGAATGGCGGGGATGGTTGGCCGACATTGAATTCGGTTATTGCCGACGAGTATCGCCAAGGGGCCGATCCTTCGTTTTTCAGTTATTTTGATCCGGCGGTGCGAGTACCTCCGAAATGGGGTTCAGGCGGCAAGGTCGATGTCTTGAGTCAATGGGTATACGCGACGCCGGAACCGCTTTGCGTTGGCGGACCTGTCGAGGAGCTTTTTGCCATGGCAGCCGGTCGTGGTCAGGAAGTCATGATCATGACGCAAATCATTTGTTATCGGGCCCGACTTGCTCCGAAGACCGTCAAGGTTAATCCCACTCCTCAATGGGTGGTCGAGAAGCCGGATGCCGATTTCCCGACGATACCGCCTGACAGCATTCAGGAAGCGACCTGGACCATGATTGCCAAGCCTGTTAAAGGGATCATGTATCACGGATACGCCTGTATTGTCGAGACAGGAGCCAAGACCGGTTACACGTATACCAATCCGGAAACGGCGAAGCGATTGAAATATATGCTCAACGACGTTGTTGCGCCGCTTGGTCCCATGCTCAAGCATTTGGGTCGAGTCGATTCGCCTGTCGCTGTTTTCGAGAGCTTTACAAACGCGGTCATGGGCGGCGGGTGCACCATGGGGTGGAATTCGTCCGACCTGCTCTTTTTGCAGCGGTGCCGACTTGACCCGCGTGTGATTTACGAGGAGACCATAGAGCGCGACGGATTCGGAAACGCAAAAGTACTCTTCATGCCGAAATGCTCTTATTTAACCGAATCAATGATTGCCCGCATTCTCGACTTTCAGAAGAAAGGCGGAATTATTATCGGCGATGAGAAACTGATTTCGGCGATCAAGGCGGATATTGTCGTCCCGCTTACGGTCATGCCGGTCAAGGATGTCGATACGGCCAAAGAAAAAATGCTCGCTGATGTTGAGCAATTGCGAAAAGAACTTGCTTCGCGATACACCCCGGAAGCCGACAGCTCCAGTCCGGAACTGATTACCTTCCGCCGGCAGTGTGGTACGACGAATTATCTGTTTGTGATCAATGACAAGCGAACGTTTGGTTCCTACGTTGGTCAGTGGAAATTGACCATGGAGAAAGGCTTGCCGTATGAGGGATTTGCGACGCTTGCCGATCCGAATCGAAAGATCAACGCGGTATACGAGCTGTCGCGGGGCGGGAAAGTTCCGTTTGTTCGTACGGAATCGGGCTGTGTCAAAGTCGATCTGAAGTACACGACCAACGATGGACGTCTTTTGCTTTTCCTGGAGAAACCGATTGCCTCGGTTGATCTTCATGCGGCCAAGGAAGTGCGACGCGGCGAAAAACTTGACGTTCAGTTCCGCGTAGCGTTCAAGAATGGGCGGCCGGTCAAAGCACTCTTGCCGGGTGAGATTCGGTTGTTTGATCCGCAAGGAAACGAGATAGACGGTGGCGGTTATGTCTGCGTGGAAAACGGTCGCTGTGATTTGGTTTTCCAGACCAATCTCAATAGTCCGGCGGGCATATACAAACTTACCGCCAAAGACCGCGCGTCCGGACTGACGACCGAAACAAGCGTGATCATTAAGTAAAATGCGGGCAGGCAAGACGCAAGGAAGCCCCGGGGGATCGGGTTAGAGGATCATCAGGACGCCGGATTATTGATGTGCTCTATTGACGACGATTCGGGGCGGAAAGCGAAACTTGCGTGAAACGGTAATTTCATCCGTTGTATGGGGACCGTCTTCATTGAACAAGAACTCAGAGAGTCCCCTTTTTTATTCATCGTCTTTTTGTGTGTTCTGGTTGCTCCGGTTGGCTCTCTTTTACTCCGATTGGTTCTCTTTTGCGGCATTCTCCTCTTGTTGTGCCGCTTTGTTTTCAGCA
>JAQVID010000546.1 GCA_028695865.1 Thermoguttaceae bacterium
GACGAAACTGTGTGTGAAATTTTTTCTCCCTTTCCGTCATGGTATCGAGCGGCCACGTCTGGAGAGGCAAAAAGGGGCACGGTTAGCAGGCATATTTGCGAAAAGGAGGCTTGTCAGAGGAATTTTTGATAAAAAATTGAAAAAAAACGAGAAATTTCTACAAAAATTCCGGGGAAGGCCTTTCCTCCGGGGCATTCACGCTGTATGATTATGGTAATAACCGGTTGTAAGACGGAAGCTGTAAGATGATTTTTGATTTTTGCGGCGTTTGTCAAGGGGGTGAACCGGATTCGACCGGACTGAGGAAGTGCGAGTTGCGTGTCGCGGTTGGTCAGTGGGCCGCGTAAAAAGCTGACTACAATTTTAATTGCCAAACAAAACTTGGTAATGGCTGCTTAAGAAAAAGCAACCCCGGTTTTGACCTTTAGCCAAAGAGGGTTAAACACCGGCTGCAAATTTGGATCGTTTTTCATCATGTCGAACACGTGAAAGACTAAATAAAGTTTTCGGCTCGTCCAAAAGAAACCTGTGCCGACCAGGGTTCTGGCGGATTAAACCACAAATAGTCGGATACACACGTAGACGCTTTCATGGAATCGCCACGGGACGCGGGTTCAATTCCCGCCACCTCCATCGTTTTGCTTTCCTTTGAGGAATGGCCTCGAAAACAGGTTGACTCGCCCAAAACCTGTTTTTGATTTGTTTTTGAACTTGCCGGGCGAAGAAAGAATGATGTGAAGATGAAGATTTACGTTGGCAACCTTGCCTATCGTACGACGGAAGACAGCCTCCGCAGTGCTTTTGAGACTTATGGAACTGTAAATTCGGTCGATGTGATTTCTGATCGGGCCACCGGTCGCTCAAAGGGCTTCGGCTTTGTTGAGATGCCGGATGAAGAAGCCAAAAAAGCTATTGAAAATCTGGACAATACAGAACTTGACGAACGAACCATTAAGGTCAACGAAGCTCGTGCCCGCGAACCCCGTCCGGGTGGCGCCAGCCGCGGTGGACGTTTTGGTGGTGGAGATCGTGGTCCCCGTCGATATTAATCGTTTGCCGATAAATGATAAATATTGATTAAATGAAAAGGACGATTCCGCGTGAGTCGTCTTTTTTTTTCGCCTTTTTCGAAAATTTTCTCAAATCCTATCGAAATATTGGCAATCTTTTGGTATAATGAATTTTTGTTGCGAGCAGAAATGTTCAAGTGTCTTGCTACAAGTGTGCGACGCTGTACTGTCTTCCTTCAAACAAAATTTTGAAACACGATGGCCTATTTGTTGTTTATCAATCCTGCGACTTCCAAGGAAGTGTCCATTCCGATCAAGCCGGGAGGAATCCTTTTGGGACGTCACCCCTATTGTGAAGTCCGTATCAACGACGCAAAAGTCTCTCGGGAGCATGCCCGAATTGACCAGGCCGATACCGGTGTTTATTTTGAAGACCTTCACAGCCGAAACGGTTCTTTGCTGAATGGCATCCCTGCTCACGGTCGTGAACAGCTTTTTGACGGGGATCAAATTCTTATCTGCAACAAGCTATTCACATTTCATTCGGATGATCCCCGCGATATTCGCAAGGTTGACAATGCCGCCACACGAAAGAGTCTTACCGATTCTTCCCTTCTGTTTCGCGAGAATGAAGAAAACGATCAGTTCAATATAACGAGTTCCATTCGGGTCGTCTCAACGCAATCGCTCTCCGGCATGCCCTCGGATACTCAACAGGATCGCGACGATCCGGTCCATGAAGTTGCCCGACTCAAGGCTAAATTGCAAGCTATTACGGAATTGTCCAGAAGCTTGGGTAAAATTGTCGATATGGATGACTTGCGTGGAGTTTTCTTGCGAAAGCTGTTGATGATATTCCCCAGTGCCGAAATGGCTTGCTTCATCATACAAGGCGAGGATGAGGAATTTCAACTGGTCGATTTTGTGCGACGCGACGAAGACAAGTCTGACTCGTTTCGTGTTTCCCGGGCGATTCTTGACGAGGTGATTCGTACCCGGGCAGGTATTTTGTCAGACGACATTGGCAAGGATTCCCGTTTTCAGAATTCACAATCCCTTATTCAGAGGGCAGTTCATTCGGCAATGGCTGTTCCTGTGTACAATTCGTCAACCGAGCAACTGATCGGAATATTTCAGCTTTACTCAGAGGTTGGCAATCGGGCGTTTTTGCATGAAGATTTAGACCTGTTGGTCAGTATTGCCAATCAGCTTACGGTCTATTACGAAAACATCACGTATCACAGTGTGCAGATGCAGGAAAAGATGATTTCGCAAGAAATGGCCGTAGCTTTCAAGGTACAAAAAGGATTTCTCCCGACGGAATCTCCTCACATTCCGCATTATCGCTTTTACGATTACTATCACCCTGCCCGATATTTGGGGGGCGACTACTTCGACTATATTCCGTTGCCGGATGGGCGACTTGCGGTTACTATTGGCGATGTTTCCGGTAAAGGTATTTCCGCGGCATTGCTCATGGCGAAGTTGTCGTCAGAGGTCCGTCACCGGATTTTGCTGGAACCGGACCTGCCCAAGCTCGTAGCGCAGCTCAATAAGGTTTTTTGTGCTCCGTATTGGGATAATCGATTTATTACGTTCCTTATTGTTGTGCTTGATCCGAACGACAATTCACTGCGACTGGTGAACGCCGGGCATCCTTATCCGATTGTTTCCTCACTCGATTGCCAAACGCGGGAATTGATTAACCGCGGCAGTTTCCCGCTGGGAGTATCGGCAACCGCAACTTATGAGGAAGATTTGTTCACATTCGAGCCCGGTGATATTCTCGCCGTAATGAGCGATGGTCTTTCGGATGCCATGGACGAACAGGGAAACTATTTCACGCAACAAAGAGTTCGTGAATACCTCAAGAACAAAGAGAGTTTTACCGCCGAGGAGCTTGGCGGCTCTCTCATGTACGCGATACGGGAATTTGCCGGACATACGCGGCAATCAGACGATCAATGCCTTGTCATGATTGGCAGAGACAAACTGGAGGAATAAACAGCAGAAATGAAAGTCGGTATCAATCTTTTGTTATGGACGGACTCACCGGACAGCAGTTCTTTCGCGATTTTCGAGAGTCTGAAAAAAACGGGTTACGATTGTGTCGAACTTCCCATTTACGATCAATCGCTTCACGAAATGACGGCAATTGGTCGTAAGCTTGACGAATTGGAGTTGAGTCGCACAGCGGTAACGACCTGTTCGCCCGGTGAAAACCTTGCTTCCGCCGATTCGGTGATTCGCCACGCGGGTATCTCCGCGTTGAAAAAAAAACTTGACCGCTGCGCTGTTGCCGGATGCGACATGCTTGCAGGGCCGCTTCACAGTACCTTGGGAACTTTTACCGGTAAGTTTCCCGCGGAAGACGAATTCCATTGGTCGGCAGACGCCT
>JAQVID010000547.1 GCA_028695865.1 Thermoguttaceae bacterium
CTCATCTGTTTAACCTTATCTGCTAATTGTTCTCAGGTTGCCCGGAAAGGTCTTCTTGCCGGGGTAAGAACCAATCAAAACGTCCTTACAAATACCAGCGTTTACAAGTAACTCCGCGAGAATTATTTTTGTGTAAGTCGTAAGTCGTTATATACAAAAGAGATAAAATTTTAAAAAGGCTTTACAAAATACAAGTAACTTGGCGAAAAACTTGTAAGCCCCCAATTTAACAAACATTATCTATATTAACAATCAATTTTATATGAATGTATTTCCAATAACTAGAATAACGGTAGAATACTTTTGGGCATAAAAAAACCACCTTTTCAGGTGGTGATTGATAAGAAGGCGGTTCTAAAAAACAGGGAATATGGTCTTCCTGCCTGTACATTCCTGTTTTTAGACCCCACAGAAAATGACAGGTCAGAAGACCATTTCCTGTGGTATGATTACAAGAGAGATTTCAGACGTTCAGTACCTTCAACCGTTAAAAGGTTTTCCCATATAAATCTTAGAGTCATTCCCTTTTCATTATCTTTAAGGCAAAGCGAAACCTCTTGCTGACTCATTCCGGACGCTCTGGCAAGAAACGCTTGAGTCGGACGTGGTAGAACATCGACATTACCCCTTTGCGAGGTTTCGCGAATGTAATCCAAATTACGTACAACAAACTCTTTCAAGATTTCTGTTAATTTGTCTATTTTATCCAGTCTTCTTCTTTGTTTGGCATTCTGTCTTGGACATGATTCCATTTGTTCGTTCAGTTTCTCCATAAAACGTTCATTATCAAAGCATATCTTGGAATCAATATAGCTGATATAACGAGTGATTGAAATAATCGGCAGGTCGTATATTTTTTCGCATTCCTGTGCCCGATGTGCCGTGCTTACCAGAAAGACGGTTCCTGGACAGTCTTCGTATCGTTTACGAATCATACGTGCATGCTCATTGAATGGGGACTGAAGGTAATATATGTTTTTACGCGAACGCCGTCCGAACGACCAAGAGATTCCCGGCAGGTCTTCTCGCGGTATGTCCATATCCATGGCGGCAGCAACATCGAACAGGATTTTTGTAAAATCGACTTCCCAGGTTCTAAGGTCGTCGGGCGATATTTCCTCCGGTCCACATTCGGAACAACAGCGATAGGGACGGGAAATCGTGTCGCCCGGAATTTTCAGCCAGACTATTTCCACGTCTTCACCGCATTCGCACTCCAGCCAGTCGCGAATCGGTCCGGCATGGAGATAACCTGCCGCTTCAAGCGATTTTATAATCGGCATGGGCATCGAGTCGGGAAAGATCCTCATTGTTTGTCTCTCTTCGCTCCGGCTCAACAGTTTGCAAATAATGTCGTTCATTTTTCAGGCCCCATTGTGTAAGATATTTTGTAATGACTTGAACGTATTCCGGCGATTCGTTGACCAATACGGTTGATTTCGTTTCGCCAATCGGAAACGTAATCGTTTTTTCCTGGACTCCGTTTTGATTATAGAAAACGAAAGAAAGCTCAATTCGTTTGACAGTAGTCATCTCCATGTCGAGGCGTTGCGATTGAATCCAGCGACGAATGATAGGCCAGTAAGGAATTTTTTCATGCAGTCGGATACTGTTCTCGCTTTGGTCGTCGATCAGTGTAAGTTCCGTCAGCCAAACCCGAATATGATCCTCCGAATTCGTATTGAACTTGAACCGGGGATCAAGGATCAACTGGAGATTGTAAGAAGCGGAAACCGGACGCGGAGCCGGTGTTGGAAGTAGTGTGTCCAAAAATATCTTTTCAAGCGTCTGTTTGAATTTCTTCTGACCGTCGGTATGAAGGTAAGAACAGCCGTTTTCGTGATCGTAACAGAGAACGACGGTAAAAGTCTCTTTAATGACCTGGGGAATAATCACCCGACTCCCCTCATGCTTCACTGCGTCGCGCTGATGTTTGTCCATGTAGGCGTAATAATAGGTTTTGCGGTCCTTGTCAAGCTGTTCGACGGTGCACCATCCTTCCAGTTTCTCATTTTCACGAAGGAAGTTTTCCAGTTTGGATTCCAACTGATTCTTGATCTGCTCGCTGAATCCCGGTTTAATTTTGGGCAAATGGGTATGACGGCAGTCCCAGCGACAGGCGGACGCTTTACACATACCGACGGCATTATGAAAAATTTCGCGTTCATGAAGCCAGCAGTACATTGCCTTGTAATACGGCGTTTTCAGCGAATAATAGACATTGTTCCAGTCCTCGTTTTCACAGCGAATGGACGCACTTCGCAAAGCATCCAGTCCAATTTTGCAGGCGAGGTCGAATATCTTTTGAATGACAGACTCGAATTCTCTTTTGCGATCATCCGGCATTGTTCGAAAGAGTTCCAAAAAGAAGTTGCATTCCCGACTGCCGAAAGAAAGAAGTTTCTCACTGTCGATTTCGATTCCGAACGAAGCGAAAAGCTCGCCCAAAAGGGTATTGTCCGCCATCTTCAAGAGGGTTTCCGGGGAATAAATTCTCGTTGACATTGCATTGATCTCCTGATTTTGTGTATGATTTGGTTTTTCTTCAATGTGATGTAATATGTATTGGAGATTTTCAATATCATCCATGATCTCGGACCGTTTTCCATCTTCCCGGTCCCTGTGATTTTAGCGGTTGACTTTCGCTTCCCATTCCTTGTCGAGCCAACGGTTGGCTGACTTCCAATGCTTGTCCTGTTCATGGTGGACGTAAGCAATCGTTTCCAAAAAACGCTCTCGTTCCGCACTGGATGGTTCGTCTGGATCGCGCTCATCTCCGAAAAAATCGTCGTCTGCGTAATCGTTCCAGGCATCACTGAATTCGTCATCGTACCAACGGACGTTGTAATTATTTCGCATGGTATATCTCCTTGGGTTATGTAACTATAATTAACTGACAGTTTTTTCTTTCGAAACAGGACTGTCTTTATCAGACAGTTCCGCGATGGACGAGAACAGACAAAATCGCCGGGAAGAAGTCCCTTAATAGAAGCTGAAGCATCCACAAAGCGATTAAATCGATTCTCAGAATAACAAATGTGTACGGAAAGAGACCGATGACCGGACTTCTCCGCTGGACCTGTGTAAACGACTCGTTGCACAGATCGAATAAGTTAAATTGAAAGTAATTATTTAGAGTTTTGAGTAGAATCGGCAAGCGATGGCAGTATTCCGGTCAGGCAGAATTGCCGCAGGGCATAGCACATGACATCGGTGGGAGATACGCCGCGTTGTTTGAGTGTTTGGAAGATACTCATCAACACCGATTGCGTTTCCGCTCCATCATCACTGCGATTTCCATAGCTGTTTTTGCGCATGAGGACCGCTGGACGAATACTCCTTTCCGCATGATTATTATCAAAAGGAACGTCGGTTCGATACA
>JAQVID010000548.1 GCA_028695865.1 Thermoguttaceae bacterium
CCGGCGACTGGATCGGCGAGAATACCGACGTTTTTACGCTCGAATACGATCTCAATAGCGACGCGCAACGTTATCTCGAATGCGACGGGAACCCCGCCTACAAATGCACTATTTTGGACGACGAGATACTTTACGCCAAACGGGATAGCGGTGGTTTTGAGAATCGCCATATATGTCATTCGAACCATGTTCATGGAATTGACTGTAAAATCGCGGAAAAGTCGGAAGACATTCTTTCGTCGTCCGGATTACACATTACGAAGAACTGCGGCTGTCGCTTATCCCGATCCGAACGCAAGGAACCGCCGGTTCGAACTTCCTGTCTTGAATGTGTTGAAAAGCACCTCGGCGCGGCGGCTGTTCTTCTTTCGGAAATTCACAACGGCTATTCCTATCGTTTCTTTTTGATCGGTCATTTGCACGAAGCGGAAGAGGAATCGCAAGAATGGCCGGACCTGCACAACGCGATCAGAAAGGCTCGTCGCGATTACATCCATAATGGAACAACGCCCGACTGGGAATCGCTCGCAACGCAGATCGCCACCATTCGGGAGACGTTGTTATGATTCTGTCCGGTCTCGAAATTGCCCGACAGACTATGCCGGGCAGTCACTCGGAATCATTTGTTTTTCAATCGTAAAAAATAAACTCGGAGAAATTCTTCTCGAAACTCTTTCCGTTGAAAATCGGAGCTCGCCAGACCTCTTCCGTATCGTAAAACTCCCAGAGAATGGGATCATTGTCTGGTATATGATCACGAAAATCTCCGCGAACAATATACCACCAAGGTACTCGTATCCCATTTTTGTCCCTATGGTGACTTGCACTGAGAAAGTAATACTGATCGTCAATATAGAACCAGAGATGACCATCAATGAGCATCCATTCGCGAAGGTCATCAACAGATTTGAATTCCGTGGTGATATAATACTTTTGGTCATCGAACATTTTTGTATTCCTCCCATTTTTTGAGTACTCTTTGAACAAGGATGTTTTCATCTTCTGTCAGCTTACGGCTGCCGTTCTCGTCGTGCAAGTAACCCATGTGCGTATGTACCCTGCCCAAAGAAACCCCATCGTCAAAATGCTCATGTTTGTCGACATCAATTTGTTTGAACTTTTTTCCGGTCTCATCGTAATAGGTAATATATCCGACTTTACCTTCGCTGTCGAGAGTCGCGTAAATACGTCCCTTCGTCATCGTCTCCAACGGAGCCGAACCACGCCCCTGATTACGTTCAAGAAACTTGATTTCCCCATCCTGCAAAACGGTACGATACTCGCTACCATAGGTTTTTTCGTTGTTTTTTCCATAAATACCGGAACTTGCTCCACGTCCACCCATATTATGCTTCCTTTCTGCCGGAACGATTCTTTTCCGTCCAGGCATAATTTGTGTTTTTGTATTGACGAATCGGAACGTTTCCAAGATCAAATTTTGGAAGCGATCCATAAAATAGAACCAAAGACGGATTCAGCCGTTTGAGCATTTCTTTGTATCCGAGTTCAAAGAGCGGTAAAGCTTCTTTATCCCGCATGACCCCAACGCTCGACACCGATATAACGGAATCAGAAGGCAAACCATCGAAACAATACGAAAAGGAACGTTCATCACTCCATGAGACCGTCGGAATAACACTGAATCCATAATCTTGCATCAAACGGCCGATCTCTCTGCTACAACGTATGCTCCTCACCTGATCTGCTATTTCCATATCCCGAAAGACAGAACAGTCCGGGGTGAAAATACTATGATAGTTTTCAAGTATGGAAAAATACGTTCCTGGACGAGTGATAAAACTGTTGAACCGGTAATCATCCTGATAAAAATGGACTCCCGCTTCAATATCGTGACCCTGCCCCAACGGGAGGTCACGTTTGGGAACATCCGAAAAACCTACCAGATGTTCTGGTACAACAAATACCGGGTCAAGAGTAGGTATCGGATTCTCCTCCAATGAAACAACGACCGAATTTGAATTCGATTCGCCGGAGAATCTAAAATGATTCTCCAAGTAACGTTTCGCTTGCTTATTCATAAGCCAGTTCCTTTCCGGGTATATTATTACCCAAAAAATTTTATATTGGTCTTCCAAAAGGAACTGAATACGATATAATAAGAGAACTGTCAGGTACTCTTGCTTAACCGCATTCAGTACAAAATCGAGCACAAATAGAATATTACGCCAATAATACCTATTTGTGCTTTTTTATGGTGTATCCGTTCGCACAGAACGACTCCCGTTATCTAAATTGTCTAGTTGGGGATATCTTGCTTCAAAGCCGGAAGCCGTCAAGTGAAGAAAGGTCGGTAAATCCGGAGTCGCTTCCTGTTGATTTAAAAGCAGATGATTCAGTAATACAGGTACTTCCCGTTCTATTCCGCAGGATGGTTCCTTCTTTCGATAACCTTGTGAAGACATAAAAGTCCAAAGCTTTCGGTAGGCGAAAGGAAGAAGCAACTTCAGTTTATTGGCTCGATAAATCAGGGCCCCAATGGAAACTTTCCATTTTGATTTTAGTTTTAGCAATCGTTCAAACGTTATCGGTGGTTGCAGATCCAACCGGATCGTATCCTCCGGCATGAGAAACTCAGCCGCGAAAGCGTCTGCTTCCCGTTCTGTCTCTCGGTCAGGCAAAACATTCCGATGAAGAAGAACGTGACCAAGTTCGTGTGCTAACGTAAATCGGTTTCGGTCAGGGGCAAATGCGTCGTTTGTATTCAAGACAATACAGATAAGCCCTGAATCTAAACAGATATAAAATCCATCCAGTTTATCAGTCTCGAAATCGAACGGTATGACAATAATATTATGTTGTTCCAGGAGTTTTGTCAGATCGGAAATCGGACCAACAGGAATATTCCAGTCTTTTCGAAGCTGTCTTGCCACTTCTTCCGGTGATTTATCATCTCTATTGATTATACCATTTGTGCGAATATTTTGATAATTGGCCATCGCGGCAACATTCATCAGTCGCAGACGGGCTTCGGCTTCCAGACTGTCCCGAAGCTTTGCCCCCAGCGACGACCGCTTTCGATGATGAACCAGCCCCGAAGGAATAATCTCTACATCCTGTTCAAAAAATTCGACTGGATAATCAAATAACCCGGCTATTTTTTTACGCATTTCAAGATCAGGTTCTATTGCACCATGCTCATATTTACTTAGAGCAGATTGCTTGATCCCCAGCTTCTCTGCGACTTCTTTTTGGGACCAACCACGCTGTTCTCTAACCAGTTTTAAACAGGACGCGTTAAATTTTTTCATTGAAGACCTCACAGGAAACGACACTATTGATACAAACGGCATAATCGTCACTGACATTATTATAACACAAAATTTCATAACGCAATACTAAAAA
>JAQVID010000549.1 GCA_028695865.1 Thermoguttaceae bacterium
TTACGATAAAAGGATTCGCTTTTTTCGAAGAGACCCCGGGACATGAAACGCGCCAGATCGGTCAGCGTTCCTCCGCAGGCATTGCGGACCTCGTTAACCTTGGTCGCAAGGTCGAACGTCTTGACCTCCTTGCCGGTCAGTACACCCCGTCCGCACAGTCGAGTCTGCAGAAGGTCGGCAGTACCAACTGTTTTAGCAAGGCAAAAACGGAACAAGGCAGTGATATCACTCAAACAGTAAAACATCATTATTATGATTCATCTCACAAATGCGGGAACAGGGCGTAAAGGGAACAGGCCTTCCTTTATAATAAAAAGAAACATGTCATGTTCTTTCAAAGGAGGGGCATATTCCAGACAATATTATATCATGGATTACATCATGGACAGGGGAGTTAAAAAAGAAATTGGGAATCTTTTTGCCTTGCTTTTACTCTCGTGCGTGTGAACTCTGCTCTTACATTCCGCATAGCGGTAGTGTTAAAGCCAAAGCGATGGTAATCAAACATTCTCAAGATTGCTGTTTTATAACTGCTTTTTCTCAAAAACAATCATTTTTTCAGTCAAAGGGGAATTTCCAAACATTTTTAACCTCTTCGGCGGCCAGAAGAGTGGGCTTGCCCTGTCTGACGCGTTTCGTTGACTGTTTGGTCTGTTCCGTCGAATATCGATGAGGCCGGGTGCGGACTCCCCTGGTATTTCCCTGGTATTTCTCTGGTATTTCTCTGGTATTTCTCTGTTATTTCTCTGGTATTTCTCTGGTATTTCTCTGGTATTTCTCTGGTATTTCTCTGGTATTTCTCTGGTATTTCTCTGGTATTTCTCTGGTATTTCTGTCACGGAACTTTCCGACCTCACACGGAATACCTATGAGAACACTGCACGAATTCACAAAATAAAAGGGAACAATTTGCCATACCGATACAATTTTTTTGTCTGAAAACGGTGAAAACCTTCTCTGAAATGTCTGTTTTCAAGCAAAAAGCGTTATAATCCGGTTGACATGCGATATTTTTTGAGCTAAAATGAATAATATAACGACGTAAAAAAGGAGAATGAAACCATGTTACTTCAGTTTACCGTTGAAAATTTTCGTTCTTTTCGCGACGAAACAGTCTTTGACATGTTTCCGACCGGATTGCAGACGTTGCGTGAGCACCTTTATACCGACGAACAGGGAAAAAGAGTGCAAGCGCTTCCGGTTGCCATTATTTATGGCGCCAATGCCAGTGGCAAAACCAATTTGCTTGAGGCGGTCAACTTTGCCAGTCGTTTTGTACAAAATGGTGTAGGTCTCAATCAACCGATCGGTGTCGTTCCTTTTGTTCTTGACCCAAAGACAAAGGAAAAGCCGAGTCGGTTTGAGTTTGTCTTCAAAATAGATGCTGTCATTTATACTTATGGTTTTATCCTTTCGAAGAGCGCGGTCGAAGCGGAATGGCTTTTCGCTTATTTTTCAAGCAGGGAAGAAGTCGTTTTCGAACGCAAAATGCAAGGCGGCATCACAACGATACATCTTGGTCGCCGGCTCAAAAAACGCGAACTCCGGGGTACCGATACCTGTGTCGGTGGCAATATGCTTTTTATGACATTTGCCCACGACAGAAATGAAGTTCTTGAGTCTGTTTACCGGTGGTTCAAGGAGTCCTTGTATATTCTTCCTGCCAGTAACCTCGAAAATATGGCAAGAATCATTCACGACACACCTTTCCTGACTTCATTTATTTCGAAAAAGTTGAGAGAGACTGATGTTGGTATCGACTCTGTTTTCGTTGCAGAAGAAAACGAATCTCCGGGAAAAAAAGAACGGAATTTATCTTCGTCGGATACGGATGGAAAGAGCAAATATGTATTGTACTCAAGACACCGGGATACCGATGGAAATGAAGTTGTTTTACCTGTCTCTACAGAGTCGGATGGAACACGACGAATGATTGAATTAATACCACTGCTCAACGAAAAAAACAATAAGAATGTTACCTTTTTTGTAGACGAAATGGATCGCAGTATTCATCCCGTCCTTGTCCGCTGGTTATTGGAACATTGTCTTAAAATTGCACAAACAGGAAAATGTGGTTTTTGCCAATTTATTTTTACGACACACAATACCAATCTGCTTAACAGGAACCTTCTTCGTCGTGATGAAATTTGGTTTACCGAAAAAGACAGTAATGGTTGCTCGCGACTGTCCCGGCTTTCGGAATTCAAAGTCAACGAAGGACTCAATTACGAAAACGGTTATTTGAACGGACGCTTCGGTGCCATTCCGCTTGCCGACATTACAATGGAGGTGCAATGAGCTTCACAAGGTGAGGAAATGCCAGGCTAAAATCCCGGTATAAGAATAATTCAAAAGATGCCTATATCATTCGAATTGCAACCGAAGGTGAAAGAACGGAACCGGAATACTTTCGCTCGGACCTGATGGGACGAAGGATTTCACGCATCAGAGTTGAAATCCTCCCGACAAAAGAGGGGCTTTCCTCACCGCAACGCGTGTTTGAACGACTTAAACAGTCTGTTCTGGACGACAATTTCCAAGAAGCTGATCAGTATTGGATCGTTGTGGATGTCGATCATTATGCAGAGGAGAATCGAATTGAAACTTTTATCCAATCCGTTCGTGAATATAATGCAAGTAACAAGATGTGTATTCAGCTTGCTATCAGCAATCCACGATTTGAGGTCTGGCTGGCGTTACACAAACGGCTTGATTTGAACAAAAAGACTATTCAGCGTTTAAAATCCTCGCCGGAAGAACTCGTCAAAGAAATATACCCACATTATACAAAGTCATTTGACATGTCAAGAATGACTGCCAAATCGGTTAACATTGCCATTGAACAAGCTGAACAACTTGATACCAATAAGACAAATGATCTGCCCGATTGCCCTGGTACCCATGTTTATCGATTGGTTCGCGAAATCCTTGCCGTAATTGAAGCAAAATAAACTGACCGTATAGCGTTATTTAGTTATATCATTTTTAAGCGGAAAAAGTCTTTTGTAATTGTATATTCTCAAGATTGCTGTTTTATAACTGTTTTTTCTCAAAAATAATCGTTTTTTCAGTCAAAGGGGTCTTTCCAAACATATTTAACCTCTTCGGCGACAAGAAGAGCGGGCTTGCCCCGTCTGACGTGTTTCGTTGACTGTTTGGTCTGTTCCATCGAACACTGTAAGACTGTCGCATAATACGGCCTTATTGGGCTTGTACCTTTGGGATCGTGCCTACTACAAAAGAAAGTCTTCGAAATGATCGGGGTGAATAACGGTAACGTTCGCATGGTAAGTCTCTATGAACGAATTATGAATACGGGCTTTCGCCTTCGGATTCCATTTGAATTCATAACCGGTGATCTGA
>JAQVID010000550.1 GCA_028695865.1 Thermoguttaceae bacterium
TTCAGCCTTTATTGCTTTATTGCAGGTGTTTTCATGAAGTACGTGATTATTATTCCCGATGGTGCCGCCGATGAACCGATTGACTCCCTTGGTGGGAAAACCCCGCTCATGGTCGCCAAGACACCACACCTTGACCGATTGGCCAAACGAAGTATTATTGGGCGATCCTG
This sequence comes from Thermoguttaceae bacterium, assembly GCA_028695865.1. GTDB lineage: Bacteria > Planctomycetota > Planctomycetia > Pirellulales > Thermoguttaceae > JAUNBG01. The sequence continues at coordinate 171 of JAQVID010000550.1, forward strand.
GAACGTTCCGGAGCATCTTTCGCCCGGGTCGGACGTTGCCACGCTTAGTCTGCTGGGCTATGATCCGTCGGAAGTCTATACAGGTCGCGCTCCCCTGGAAGCGATTGCCCAAAATATTCATCTTGGCCCGGATGACCTTGCGTTTCGCTGTAATCTGGTCTGTATTGAGCAAGGGGTGATGAAGAGTTTTACCGCAGGGCACATTTCCAGCGAGGAAGCCAGAGAGATACTCAAGACGCTTCAGTTTGAAGTTGCGTCACAATGGAATTCCATTGCTTCGCGGTGTGGGCTGGATCATTACGCGGGACGAGTTGATTTCTATCCTGGGGTCAGTTATCGGAATCTTATGGTTTTTTCGCCGCAAGTATCCGGGAGCATGCCGTTTGCGAAGTTGCGTACCTGTCCACCGCATGACTATACGGATCAGCAGGTTGAGCAAGCGCTGCCCGCGGGCGATGGCAGTAAGCTTATTGGCGAGGTTATGGAGTTGAGCGCTTCTGTTCTGGCTTCCCATCCGGTGAATCACAAGCGTATACGCGACGGGAAACTTCCGGCGACTCATGCCTGGCTTTGGGGGCAAGGCCGCACGCCCAACATGGTTTCCTTTGCCCAACGGCATCCGAAGATCCGTTCCGGCAAGATGATAACCGCGGTCGATTTGCTTCGCGGTATTGCCCGCAGTATTGGCTGGGATATTGTTGACGTTCCGAATATAACGGGTTATGTTGATACAGATTATTCGGCCAAAGGTCGTTATGCGGCGGCCAATATTGCCGATAACCGAATTGTGTGCGTCCATGTGGAAGCGACGGACGAGTCGGGACACGAAGGAAGCGTTGCCAAAAAAGTCGCCGCGTTGGAAGATATTGACAGCAAAGTTCTTCCGCCTGTTTTGGATGCGCTGGCAGGTCAGGCCGATTGGCGAATCCTGATTACGCCGGATCATCCGACGCCAGTCAGGATCAAGACGCATTCGCGCGGCTTTGTCCCCTGGTTAATCGCGGGCTCCGATATTGAAGTCAATCGGCCCGATCAAACATACGACGAAGTTACCGCCGAAAAAAGCGAGTATCATTTCGAACACGGTTGGGAACTGATCAATTTCTTTTTGGGTGAACGATAAGATTAGGAGCAAAGAGTCTGATTCAGACGCTCCTTGCAAGACCGAACAGGCTGCGGTGATATCAAGTTGTGATGCCACCGTCTCATTCTTGCTATACTGATCATTTTTGTTATGCTGATCGATTCTTCAATCATTGGTCATTCACACCCCGTTTGCCTGTGTAAAACGGGGGGGCTTTAGGCCGCACAACGCGTAAAGTTGAGTGAAAGTTCATATTGCGGACCAGAGGCGTTTTCGCGACCTTCGTACGGGAAGCCCGCTAACGATATTTTTCCATGAGAATCTTTGTCCCGGCATGATTGAACCAGACACTGGTCATAAAAACCGAGTTTTTTTCCAAGATTTCCATGGCGCGGAGTTCGGCTTCTTTTTCTGAATCCGGCTCACTGCCGCGGCACTTGTGCCACCCGTTGCCTTCGTTTCCCAACGTCATGGAAATAAGTGTTTCCGAGACGGAACAAGTCAAATGAATTTGTCGGCACAATTCGCCTTGGTTACACCAGTCGCAGTAGGCCAGGCTCTCTTCCAGAACTTCGTAAAAGGAATGGATGTCGTCTGTATCCCAATTTTTGTCCTTCATCGCATCCAAGACGGCGTTGACTACATTTTCATTCTGTCCGAAAAAGGTCATGAGGGTTTCGTCGATTGTACAAATCTTTGAGGTGTCCTCGGTACGCTTCAGGGCAAACATGGTAGTGTCGTCTGTTTGTGAATCACTCTGAAAATCTTTGAGCGTTTTGATCATGGTGGGAAACATCTGCTTGAACGGGAGTGAAACACTTTGTTTCAGGAGCGTTTTCAATCGGTTCAGGCCAAACTGCACGCCATCGTGATTGGTTGCATCGGTCACGCCATCGGTATAGACGAGTAAAAGTTCGCCCGGGGAAAGGACCATTTCAGCGGACACGAATTTCATATCGGGGACAACGCCGATGATCATGTTTTCGGCATAGCCGAACGACTTGATGGAACCGTCGGCGCAAGCGATCAGTGGCGGATTGTGTCCGGCGTTGCAGTAAACGATTCGTCCTGTTTGAGGGTAATAATAGGCCAGAAACAAGGTTGCGAACATGTTTTTCTTGTTTCGGAGCATGAGAATGCGATTAACTTCGGTTACGACGTCGCCCGGAGTTGTGCTTTTTGACGCGATTTGACGAAGCAGAGTATTCATGGCGATCATCACCATGGCCGCGGGAACTCCTTTGCCCGAGACATCGGCAACGACAAACCCGATTGTTTGAGAGTTGATTCGCCAGAAGTCGAAGAAATCGCCCGCGACATATTTGGCCGGAATCAAATCACCGCAAAGCGAATAGCCGCGTGGCGGATCAAGCAACACACGATTGGCCGGCAGAAACGACTGCTGTAAGTCTTGCGATATGGACAACTCCTGCTCAAATCCGACTCTTTTGGCCGTTTCCTGAATTGTCTCGTCTTTTTGTTCGTTCAGTCGGGCAATCATTTCGTTAAACCGGCGAACAAGTCGCCCCGTACTTCCTGAACGTTTTTCGTAAGCAGAGGGAACACGAACAGACAAATCGCCGTTAGCGACCTGTTCGGCAACCTGGGTCATGGCCTCCACCGGTTTACTTGCCCGGCAAACCAGCAGTGTGACGAACAAGCAAAATCCGAGAACGAAGAAAGTAAACTCAATGGCCATCCAGGAGAGTCGGTGATACAGGGAGTCGTAGACTTCGCGTTCTTCAAAGGCGCCGATAAAAGTCCACATGACTTCGTTTCGCGGCGTGGCATAGATATACCAGGTATGGTCGCCAGGAGAGGGGGAAGCTGGCCCGGGCAACTCCTGAAACGAAGGAATTCTGACACGTCCTTTCGTGTTCCGAACTACAGTATCGACGATCGAATAAAGGTCTTCCCGTTTGTTTTCCTTGACGACCGAATAAAGGCTGTATTTGGACAGTGTGGACATTTTTGAGTGATAAATGAGCTGTCCGTTTATGTCGACGACGAAGAATCGTCCACCCGTGATTCCAATATTCGTGAATTCTTGTTGAAGTTCGGCGCTGACGATGTCGGCAGCGTTGATTTGGCAAACGACGACGCC
>JAQVID010000551.1 GCA_028695865.1 Thermoguttaceae bacterium
AAGAATTTTTGGAAATGGTCATGCCTCGTTATGTGGAACGACTTTCGCTTTACGATTCGCCTGAACCGCTCTTCACGAAGACCGGGCTCGACAAAGAAATTGCGATTATTCACAGCCGCAAAGTTCCGTTGTCCGACGGCGGTTCGATTGTAATCGATCAAACCGAAGCGCTCGTGGCCATTGACGTGAACAGCGGTAACTTCCGAAACGGCGATGATCCTGAAGAAACGGCATTCCAAATGAATTTGCGGGCCGCCAAAGAAATCGCCCGTCAGATTCGTCTGCGCGATTTGGGTGGGGTTATCGTCAACGATTTCATTGACATGTCGAAAGAATCGCATCGCCGAGCGGTGGAACGAACACTGCGAGACGCCACGCGACGGGATCGTGCCCGAACCAAAATTATGCGTACCAGTCCGTTCGGTCTGATCGAAATGACTCGTCAGCGCATTCGCCCGGGGCTCAAGCGGAGTATTTATCAGGAATGCCCTGCTGTCACGGTGGCGGAGTGGTCAAATCGGTTGAGAGCATGGCACTGGAAGTGGTACGCAAAATCGTTCTTACCAGTCATAATCAAGACGTTGCCCGAATGGATATCGTCGTTGCGGAAGAGGTTGCTGAATATTTGAACAATAAGAAGCGGCTTCAAATTGCCCAACTTGAGACGGAAAACAACGTTGTTATTATCATCAAGGCCGGTGTTGGGCTCTGGCCGGAGCATTTCCAGACGACCTGTTTCGACAAAATGGACCACCAGGTAAGTTTTTCCGTGGAGGGGGGCTTGAAGAACACCCCTAATCCGTGATATAATATCATAAGAGTATAAATATGGTTTCGTTCCCTCGTGCCTTCGAAGCGATTCGTTAAGGCTATCGAGGGTTCCCAGCGGGAATGTGTATTTTTCCGCAACAAAAATTAGATGAAGTTAAACGAGTACCTTGACTGGGAAGAAAAACGATTTGGTACTTTAACTGTTTCCCGCAAGGTACAAACGCCGATGCGTTTTCGTATCCGTGCTTGTTGTTCTTGTTGGGATAAGTTGCAGTCAGGAAGTATTATGTACGCGATTTTTCAGGATGGTGGCCGTCAGTACAAAGCTGAAGTCGGCAAGTTCATTTACGTCGATGTTCGAGACGTAGAGCCGGGTGCCGATGTTGTTTTCGACAAAGTTCTCCTTTATGTCGGAGATAACGGCGAGCCGAAAATTGGTCAACCTTGTGTCGAAGACGCCAAAGTTGTTGCCGAAGTACTTTGTAAAGAAAAGGGCCCCAAGCTCGTGATCCGTTGGTTCCAACGCCGTAAGAACAGCCGTAAAAAACGCGGTCATCGTCAGACTTACATCAAAGTTAAAGTCAAGGAAATTGTCGGCTGATTGAAACGGTCTGAGTTCCTTATGATGAACCGGGAGCAAATAACGACAAAACGAGTACTTGTTTGTCGTTAGTGTTCCCGGTTTTGTTGTTTTGGGATAATTACACAAGTCTGAAAAAATGAAAAAATCAGGCAGTTGAAATCTGAAACCACACAGGCAATGGCCCTTGCGGTAACGTGTATCAATCAATAACAACACAAAAGAATCACAATAGAATCAACATAGAGGAGTGGCTTTCATGGATTCCAAGCTGAACGATTGGCTGGCAGGCGGACCTTTGATTACGGACGGCGGTTGGGGAACGCAACTGCAAATGCGCGGCCTTCCTGTAGACGAATTGCCTGATTTATGGAATGTGTCGCATCCGGAAAAAGTCGGCGAAGTCGCTCTTGCTTATGTCAATGCCGGAAGCGATGTTATTCTCACGAACACCTTTGGCGGAAGCCGATTCAGTCTTGATCGTCATGAGGCAGGTGATCGAGTACATGAAATCAACGTGGAAGGGGCACGCATATCGCGTCGGGCCGCGGACACGGCCAAAGGGCGTGAAGTCCGCGTGTTTGCGTCCATGGGTCCGTCAGGAATACTGCTCATGACGGGCGAAGTTTCGGAGGACGAATTGTATGACGCGTTTACGCAGCAGGCGTCGGCACTCAAAGAAGGGGGAGCGGACGCGATCGTCGTCGAGACGATGAGTGATCCGGCGGAAGCGACCTTGGCCATTCGAGCCGCGAAGACAACAGGGCTTCCGGTCGTCGGGAGCATGACATTCGATTCGGGCAAAAATAAAGACCGTACCATGATGGGTACAACGCCCGAACAGGCGGTTGCGGCGATGGAACTTGCCGGAGCCGACGCGGTTGGTTCGAATTGCGGTCAGGGAATCGATGGTTTCATCTCCATTTGCCGGCGCTATCGAGCGGTCACGAAGTTGCCTGTTTGGATGAAAGGAAACGCGGGCTTGCCCGAAATGGTCGAGGGTCAAACGATCTATCGCATCACGCCAGAGCAATTCGCGGCCAAGGCGAAACCACTGATAGACGAAGGCGCCTCGTTCATCGGCGGCTGTTGCGGAACGACGCCGGAATTCATTCGTGCGTTGCGGGCCCTGCTGTAGGGTGTGCTCTCTTCGTCGCTGATAAGCCGACATGTCGCGTTTCGTTACGAACTTTGATGTACCGACTTTTGCATGATGTGACTTGAAAGCCCCCGTGTTCCGGAGGTAAACGGGGTATGAATCAGGGAAGAAATAATAAAGGAGATGTGCGTTGGAAAACCTGGTACTCATTACGGGAGCAAGCGGATTCATCGGAAACCATTTGGTTCGCGCATTGACCCAACACGGTTTTCGCGCAAGATGTCTTGTGCGGAAAACGTCGAAAACGGAAGAACTTCTTTCATGCGGGGCTGAATTGGCTTATGGTGATGTGACCGATGCTGAATCGGTGACCTCGGCAATAGAAGGAACAAGCCTGGTTTTTCATCTTGCCGGACTGACTCGTGAGATGCGAAGCGGTGATTTCATGCGTGTGAATCACGGGGGATGTGCCCATGTGGTATCAGGCTGTCTCCACGCGGCTCAAAAGTCGGGAAACGCTCCGGTACTTGTCGTTTTGAGTTCGCTAGCGGCTGCCGGGACCGGTATTCGTGCCGCGAATAAAACAGACGGAGTCGAGGTGAGTGACCGGGGTAAAAGATTTCGCCTTCCTTATTGTGCAAGGACAGAGACAATGCTTCCTGTTCCAATCTCGCCTTATGGTCGCAGTAAGCTTGCGGGAGAACGAGAAGTGTTGCGCTATGCCGACACCCTTCCGATTTCCATTCTTCGTCCGCCTTTCATTTTCGGTCAAGGCGATGCACTGGCGCTTCCACTCATGCGCATGGCAAAGCATTCCTGGTGTTTTCCGATCCCAGGATACTTCGATCAATTCTATACTTTTTTGCATGTTTCCTACCTGGTGGAGCAAATCATGGGAATC
>JAQVID010000552.1 GCA_028695865.1 Thermoguttaceae bacterium
GATATGTCGCCGAGCAAATATTATACAGGGAAGACGAGCCGCGTCTTGACGTTGCCGATAACAGCCTTCCCTGGAGCTTTGATGCCGATGCCAATCTTGTGCGGCTAGCTTCGGAAGCCTATCGTATTAGTCTTGCGCACATTTTTGATCCTTACTCGGCAGTGCATACTTCTTCCGTTGAACCGTTGCCGCATCAGATATCTGCCGTTTATCAGGAAATGCTCCCTCGTTTGCCTCTTCGTTTCATATTGGCTGATGACCCTGGTTCCGGCAAAACGATTATGACCGGTCTGTTTTTGAAAGAACTGATGGCCCGAGGAGACCTGAAACGTTGTATGATTGTCACTCCCGGCAATCTGGCGGAGCAATGGCAAGACGAACTCTTCCGTAAATTCAATCTGCGTTTTGAAATACTGACGAATGACCGTATGGAGTCTGCCGTTACGGGAAATGTATTCACGGAGGCAAATCTGTGTATTGTCCGACTTGATAAACTTGCAAGAAATGAAAAAATACAAGAGAAACTCAAGGTTACAGACTGGGATTTGATCGTATGCGACGAAGCGCATAAAATGTCGGCAACTGTCTGGGGAAATGAAGTTAAATATACCAAACGTTTTCAACTGGGTCGTTTGCTTTCGTCCATTACCCGACATATGCTTCTTTTGACCGCAACACCACATAACGGGAAAGAGGAGGATTTCCAGCTTTTTCTCTCGCTGGTCGATCAGGATCGATTCGAAGGAGTGACGCGAAGCGGACATCAAACAGTGGACGTTTCAGACGTCATGCGTCGCCTGGTCAAAGAAGACTTGCTGAAATTCGATGGGACTCCGCTTTTCCCGGAACGTCGGGCATATACCGTTAATTACGATCTGTCCCCAAAAGAAGCGAAGTTATACACAGACGTGACGACTTATGTCCAAAATGAGTTTAATCGTGCCGATAACCTTGATAAAGAGCATAAAACGACCGTTGGATTCGCGTTGACCATTTTACAGCGTCGCCTTGCTTCTTCCCCGGAAGCAATCTATCAATCATTAAAACGACGTTGTGAACGATTGGAGTGTCGACTTTCGGAGGAACGTATTGGTAAACGTTCGGAAGATTACACCGTAGCTGACTATGATGACTATGACGATGACGATATGCCCTCGTCGGAACTTGAAGATTCCGAAGAAAAAATCGTCGATCAGGCGTCTGCCGCTCGGACGATTTCCGAACTGGAAGCGGAAATCGCGACCTTGCAAGAACTTGTACAGATGGCAAACGAAGTCCGTTGTAGCGGAGAAGACCGAAAATGGGATGAACTGTCGAAACTCCTGCAAGAAAACGATAATATGTTTGGTCAGGAAGGCTTACGGGAAAAACTGATTATTTTCACGGAACATCGGGATACACTGCGTTATTTGACCAATAAAATTCGCTCGCTTTTAGGGAACGAGAATACTGTCGTCAATATTCACGGAGGCATGCTCCGTGACGAACGGCGTAAAGTTGAAGAATTGTTCCGTCAGGATAAAGAAGTGCGCGTTCTTATTGCCACGGATGCCGCCGGGGAAGGAATTAACCTGCAACGAGCCCATTTAATGGTGAATTATGATTTGCCTTGGAATCCCAACCGACTGGAACAGCGTTTCGGACGAATCCATCGCATTGGTCAAACGGAAGTATGTCATTTGTGGAATCTTGTTTCGAAAGAAACCCGGGAAGGCATGGTCTTTCATCGCTTGTTTGAAAAATTGGAACAGGAAAGTGTCGCGCTGCACGGAAAAGTATTTAACGTGCTTGGCAAATTGACTTTTGACAACAAATCGTTGCGTGAGCTTCTTGTGGAGGCTGTACGTTACAATAATCAGGAGGACGTCAAGCGTAAATTGTATGAAGTGGTAGATCATTCGCTGGATCGTCAGACACTTCAAAAACTTCTTGAAGAACGGGCACTGACTGATGACTCCATGGATATTCATCAGGTCATGATGATTCGCGAAAACATGGAGCGTCTTGAGGCTCATAAATTACAGCCTCACTTTATTGAATCGTTCTTTCTGGAGGCCTTTCCCCATCTTGGCGGAATAATTCGTTCGCGGGAGAAAGGACGTTATGAGGTTATGAAGGTTCCTTATGCCGTTCGTAATCGTGACAGGCAGATCGGAGTGGGTGAACCGGTTTTGCAAAGGTACGAACGGGTCTGTTTTGACAAATCCCTGTGCAATATTCAGGGACAAGTTCCCGCTTCATTGCTTGTGCCGGGGCATCCATTGTTGGAAGCGACACTTGATCTTATTCGTGAGCGTTACCGCGATGTAATGAAACGCGGCACATTATTCATTGATGAAAACGATCCGGGGACAGAGCCCCGGCTCCTCTTCTATATTGAGGATACGGTTCAAGATGGCGTTATTCTGCCAAGCGGCAACAAGAGAGTCATTTCGAAGAATACCCATTTTGTCGAAATCAATAAAGAGGGCAAGGCGATCAATGCCGGGTACGCCCCCTATCTGGATTATCGATCCGTGCTTGATGCCGAATTGGAACCGATTCGCGCTTATCTGAACGAACAAGAGTGGCTGCGGCACAATATTGAAGATATTGCCGTTGAATATGCCATTTCAGAGATTCTTCCCAAGCATGTCGCCGAAGTTCGCAATCGGAAACTTGCCCTTATTGAAAAGACCGCAAAAGCGGTAAAAAGCAGATTGACTGCTGAAATTCAGTATTGGGACTATCGTTCCGCCGAGCTGAAGAACAAAGAGCAGGCAGGAAAAGGGAACGCTCAGCAAAATTCACAGATGGCGGCCCGACGCGCCGAAGAACTTGCTGCCCGTATGCAGAAACGGCTTGCCGAACTTGATTCGGAAAAACTCATTTCCGCAATGCCTCCGGTCGTGGTGGGCGGTTCGCTCGTTATTCCTGCTGGACTACTGAACCAATTGACAGGAAAACCGGATACGTTTACGGCCGATGCCGATTCACGTCGTGAAATTGAACTGGCCGCCATGAATGCGGTCATGCAAATCGAAGTCTCGCTTGGATTTACTCCCAAGGACGTAAGCGACGAAAAATGTGGTTATGATGTGGAATCGCATATTCCGGAATCGCTGCGGGACAAGGACGGTTTGTCTTTGCGTTTTATTGAGGTTAAGGGAAGGACCAAAGACGCGGAGACGGTGACTGTAGGTAAAAACGAAATACTCACGGCGTTCAACAAGCCGAACGAGTTTATTCTTGCCATTGTGGAAGTGGGCGCGGCTGGAACCAAAACAATCTATCTGAAGAAACCGTTTCATGAACGTCCTGACTTCAGCGCGACAAGTATTAATCTCAACATTACAGATTTAACCAACAA
>JAQVID010000553.1 GCA_028695865.1 Thermoguttaceae bacterium
GACTTGATTAAGGATCGGCGGACGAGGTCGGGTTGGAAGGGGCATCGCTTGGCTGCGAATCGGGATTCAAAACAGTATGCTTCGGGTGAAGCATTTGTTCGGACAGGAACGGCAGCAGAATCGAGGGATCCTGCCCGTGCTGAATAGAGACTTTTTGCCCAATTTTTCGAACGGCACTCTTGGCAATGGTCACGATCACTTCGCGACCAACGAATCTCAGTACAGGAAACACGATCACCGTCGCGATAAGAACACCGGCCACCACGGAGATCATGAAGTCCGACAGACCACCACCGCGGCCTTTTTTTACCCGGTGCGGTTTATTCATTTCTTCATCGGCGACGAAACTCTCATCGCCATCGTCGCGAATCGCCTTCGTTACCGGTTTGAACAAAGACAAGGTTGCCCGACCGATCCATTCAATCGGCTTGCTTGCCGCGTTGGCCACGCCTTGAGTCAATGAGTACTTCAACGTCGAATCAGACGAAGAACCTTCCGGAGTCAATTCTTCCCAATAATACTCTTCGCGGTCCCAACGTGTCAACTGACGACCAAGCAATTTGGCCAGATACGCGTCTTCCGCCCCCGGCGTGTCGCTTGCCAAGTTCTCCGCAAATTCGGGCTCCTGAACAAAAGGAGCCAGCAGACTTGTTTCCGGATAATGATCGACTTTGCGAAGCGGTGTTTGAGCCGCCAAACCAATAGCCTGTTGGGCAATCGGGGTTTCATCCGACACAATCTGCACGACAGGCAGGTCGTTTGCCGAAGGAAACAGGTTCAAGCCTGCTGTAATGATCGGTTCAGACAGTTCAGCCGACTCGTCCTCCTCTTCCGGACAGACCACAGCCAAACTTTTTTTGATCGGGTCGTCCGGCTGAAAAACCGTTGCCCGTTTGGGCACAAAGCGACCGGAAGCCGAGTTTCTAAAAGAAACCCGCTTAGGTATGAAGCCCGAACGGTCATAAGGCAATGAACTGGACAACGGTCACTTCCCGATTTACTCTGTTTTCCCGATAATACAACAAACCAACGGTCCATTATAGCAATATTCTACACTGTAGATAAAGGCCAAAAAGGGAATTATCGCAAAAGAACACGAAAATACAGGCAAGATTTCGCTTTATTCGACTTTAACGGGGCTTGCGGCCTTTACGTATATTGCGTATATTACCCTTTGTATTATTAGTATCTGTTTCTTCGGGTATTGTTCCGGGCACATGATCGCGATTCTTATCGGACTCCTTGCCGGGAATGGTACAACAGCCCCCTTTTATTTTGGAACATAGTCGCTTTGTAGTAATTTTAACGATTTTGCAAATTTAAACAAAAGTTGAGACACAAGGGCTTCCGATATATCTATAAAAGCTTTTTGAAAAGCAAAAAACAGGCAAACAGGCGGTATAGGCAAAATGAAAAAACTTACAAGACGACAATTCATCGCGGCAGGTATGACAATGGGAGCATGTTTTTTTGTCGCCGGAACAAGTCCTGAAGCAAACGCGGCGGAAGATGTGCTCTCTTATGAGTTCCTTTGCATGAAACTCTATGCCAAGACGGAAGCTGAAAAGAAGTATTTGAAAGACGTTGTGGACAAAGTCAAGGACAAAACGGTTCCTCAAAAGTTTCTTTACGCCGCTTATCGTTACGCGATGAAGAAAGAAAAATTGAAAAGAATCATTTATTTCGATCGCTGTTTGGTTTATCTTTGCGGAAGAGCAAATATTCGCGTCTCGTTCAAGTCGTTTTCTTACACCAAAGCCTAGTGTTTTGTTAAACAAATAAACAGCCGTTGTACTTTGTTCGCTCAAACAGGCGTGGGCGCCTGTTTACCCGGCGTGCGGACGAGACGTCCGCGCTGGCAGTCCTGTTCCAAAATTGACTTCTGTTTCCCATGCGATAAGGCAAGAGCCGTATCAGGTGCGCGGCTTGTCGCAATCCTTTGTGTCTGCTGACGCGGCAGACTCGGCTCGCGAAAGCTTGCGTATATCCGACGCGATTTGCTCGCATTCGCTGTACCCATGGGATGCTAAAATGTTCGCTTCCACTTCCAGATCGGATAGCCTTTCGACGCTTGGGCGTAACGCTTCATGGCAACAGGCACACTTGATTTGCGCATAGGCAAGACGGACAAAACTGGCCGATTGCGGGACATCTTCAAACTCTTTATTCAACTGATACCAGAGTCTGATTTTTTTGAATAACTCACCGACCTGATCGACAAAATCCGTGCAAGTACTCTCTTGACGCGTTCGCTCATCCAAAGCTTTGACCAGAATATCGTTTACACGAGCCAAAATTTTGCAGATCACGTGACGAACGGCAAATTGATCGGCATCCGGCTCCCGGGAATTAAGCATGTCAACCCACTCCATCACAGTTGAACAGGCGGCGCACAATTCGTCAGGCTGTTGCTTGCACCACAAATAAGCCGTAATCAATTCGGTCAAATGCCATTCGACCAGTTCATACGCTTTGGAACAATTCTTGATAATGAGCAAAATCAACTCTTGAATGGGGCCAACAGGATTGGCGATGGACATGGTATTGATTTTCTTTCGCGAACAATCGCGACCTTCATTCTTGTCGTCACCAGAATCATGATGATCAGAAAGAAAACGGCAGGCAAAGGCGTCCAGGCAAAGAATGACACACTGAAATCGTTCATAAATAATCCGGCGTTTCTTGAGAAGCGTTTCCGCTGCCCGGCGCCCGGTTGAGACCGTCTTGTTTGCTTCAGACGCGACACGGCCTTTTTTGTTTTTCAAAATAATCGCAGCGGATAAAACAGATATATGAGCCTTGCGAATGGGAAACGTAAGTCGCTCGGCAACCCCGGGCAGAATATTTTTCAGTCCCCGGGCCACACTGTCGGTCTTGTTCAAAAGAGTGTCAGGGGACGTTCCCGGATCATACTTTTTTTGCGAGGAAACAAGGCTTGAGCGAACCGCTTTGTAAAAATCCTGTGCAAGCCGACTGTTTTTCATTTCATCAAGCAACAGCATGTCGCGGCATGAATCATAACACGTTTCAAGGAGTTGAATTTCGCCAATGGCAATATTGTCGAGCAAGACCTTAAAACATTGAATGATACGATACCAGTCTTTTTGACAATTCCGACGTCGTTGCAAGTCGATGGGTACGACGTCCGGGGACGCGGCAGTGGGACTTGGAGCGGAATCCGGCCCGGCGTTCCATATTCGGGTCAGTTGCGATTTTCTCTGTTTTTCCTCGTCGTTTTCCGGAGCAGACAAACAGAACGTTTCAAGCAAAGCACTTGTCTCGTTCAGGATTTCGTCGGTCAACGTAATAAATTTGCCGTTCAGCAGCAACTCGGCATAAGTCC
>JAQVID010000554.1 GCA_028695865.1 Thermoguttaceae bacterium
TACTATGACTCCAAACGAAGAAAACAATTCCAATCGCGCTGTCTGCTGTCGTGGTCTGCGAGGAGCTACAACCGTCGAAGAGAATACCAGTGCGGCGATTCTTCGGGCAACCCGTGAACTGCTGGCGCTCTTGATCCGTTACAACAACCTGAATACGGAAGATATTGCCAGTGCAATCTTCACAACGACTCCCGACCTGACCGCTGAATTTCCCGCCTTGGCCGCTCGACAGTTGAACTGGATGAATGTCGCTCTCATGTGTGGTCACGAAATGCACGTTTCCGGCGCTCTGCCCATGTGTATTCGTGTACTCATTCATTGGAATACCGACAAAAAACCGGATGAAATCCAACATGTGTTCATCAACGGAGCCGCGCATTTGCGTCCCGACAAAGCGGATTTGCCCCCTGTCGATTGGGATGAACTTCAACGTTGGATCGAAGAACATTCCAATCCTGATATCAAATCGAACAGAAAATAGGTTGCCTGTATAAAAAGAGTGATATGGCTAAAATGCGCAGTTTCTATATTTAGTAGTTTTAGGTAATTTTTTAGCAATATACTGAAAACCACTTGCCAAGCGTTATTTATCGGCTAAACTTGTACTATCTTGCATTTCCCATTTTACGGAAAGTGACGATTCCGCAAAAATAAATTAGGACTTAACCTTATTTGAACAGAACTAAAAACGGACGACAAAGCTTTTAAGAAAGAATAATGAACTTTCCTGAAAGTAAGTATTCACGCGAAAAGCTGATGACGACGGTTTCCCGCGTGAACAAGACTGAATGTGCTTACGCGTTCGGGGTCGTTCTGGATGGTTGTTTTGAATAGGGGCCATAGCAATATGAACGCATAGGCACCTTGGTGCGCGATGAGCAAAAAGCTTCCGCCAATACGGTTGTTTTTTGTTCGCGGCATTCAGGGCGTATTTTTGCTTAAGTCCGCAATCTCGAGTAGGAGAGCGAGATAATGGGTCAACGACCAAAGCCGCTTATTGGTTTGAATGCGGACCTCAAGTCCGGTCAATCATCGCAGCAAAGTGTCAGTTTTCTTTTCTCTGGCTATTATGATGCTGTTTTGCAAATGGGAGGTATCCCCGTTATACTTCCTCCGTACAAAGACGAATCCGACTTGGATCAGATTTTATCCATGTTGGATGGGGTTATTATGGTCGGCGGGGCCGATCTTGACCCGCGTCGCGACGGATTCATGCTTCACCCTTCGCTTCGACTCATGGATGAGCGTCGTGAAGAATTTGATCGCATGCTGATTAACAAAGTTTATGAAAGACGGCTTCCCTTCTTCGGTATCGGCGCGGGCATGCAACTGTTAAATGTTGTTCAAGGTGGTACGCTGTTCCTTCATGTTCCGGAAGATTTACCCCGTGCCCTTCCTCACCGTGATTCGATGGACCTTTATCATCGACACGCGCTGGTGGTCGAAAAAGACTCTCTCTTTGATCGCGTCTATGGCGATAACGAAATTCGCGTGAACAGCGTTCACCACATGGCTATTGACGACATAGCGCCCGGTTTTCTGGTTACTGCCCGGTGTCCTGATTCCATTATCGAAGGAATCGAATCGATTCGGGACGACTGGTTCGCGTTTGGGACCCAATTTCACCCGGAATCCATCAGTGCCACTGCCTTGGACCTTCGAATATTCCACGAATTTATTCGCGGGATCATTCGACGCAATAAACGTTTTGTTGAAAACGATGAAGCGGTTATTGCACCCTTCCCGATAGAAGAAACAAATAAAAAGCATTCAACAAAATCGGCTCGTCGCGAAAAAGCGGCAGCCTTTTTCAGCCAAGCCGATCAAGTTCGGCAAAAAGCTCAATCTCGAAAAATTGCGCGGGCGTGATTTTTTCACATCCGACGTTTTTTAGTGCGCTTGTCAAGGAGGACGTCCGTCGAACTTCGCAATGGAGGGTGAAGTTCGGCGGTTTTTTTATTGGTGAAATATTTGGTGTAACATATCGGCCATTCATTTTGCAGGCTGCCGAAGTTGTGCAAACTTTGAGACAGACCGGTTGTCGGTCAATCTTGTGAGTGTTGAAAACTGCTCTTCCTGTCATAAGCGTTTGAGCGGTCTGTTGGACAGTCTGTGGCGTGATCTGTGGCGTGTTCATTTGTCACGGATATTGTATTTACGGATATTGTATTTACGGCTGACTTTGCGTTGAAGACATGTGTCAACTCTCGGTTTTGAGATACTTGTCCGTGATTTGTTTTGCTTTTTCGAGTAAAGCCTCTCTCAGAGAGGCCGGACGAAGCACTTCCACATCGGCTCCAAATCCCAAAAGCCAATGGAGTAACGGTTTACCGCCTTCCATTTCAGTCGTAACGACCAAAGACCCGTCTTTGAGGTCTTTCATGCTAAGAAACGAGTCCCAGGACATTTCCTTGACATAAGACGAAATCGACGGCTTGAACTTTAATGTTGCTCGCACAACCCCTTCTTCACTCACAAAAGGACAGAAGGCTTTCGATAAATATTGCTCAACGTTAAATGTTTTCGGACGTTGGAATTTTTCGTCGGTAATACGAACTTTCTTGAGCCGATTGACTTTCCAAAAGCGAATGTCGCCGTCTTTGCATGAATGGCCCACGACGTAAATAAAACCATGGTGGTAAACAAAAGAATAGGGATAAATCGAGTACGTCTTATCCCGGGGAGAAGCCGCCGACTGGTACGCAATTGAAATGACGCGATTCTCCTCCATGGCCCGAAGTACAATATCGATCAGTTCCCCTTTGGTCGTATAATCAAAACTGCTCCGGTCGAGTTGATAAAACAAAGGAGCAATACGCTCGGCATATTCGATGACGTTCTGCTTCAGTACCAATTTGATTTTGCGAAACGCCTCTTGCAGCGAATCCCAAAAGTACGTTCCCTGGAGGGGACGCATCAAGTTTCGCCCCACATAAAGCGAAAAAAGTTCGTCATACGTCAGACTGAACGCCAAGGTTGGATAAAATGAGCTGAAAAAATATTTTTTCATGCCCGTATGGTCTTTGCCTCGTTCCAGCGGGAATGGAATGGATTGAAGTGTCTTGATGTCCCGTCGTATCGTTTTCTCGCTGACCTCGAACCGTTTGGCCAATTCTTCAAGGGTCACTCCGTCACTGCTTCCTGCGACCGTATTGAGTAATCGCCATTGACGCAAAAAACTTGATTGGTTCTTCATGGTCCGCCTCCATGGGGTGCTAAAGGGGTGAAATAGTGCTGCTCAATATCAAAAAAACGCAAAAAACAAAATACTTTTCTTTTAAGTGTTTTTCCATTTGAACGATGGTCACAATGATTTTTTGAAACCTTACCGCAACTT
>JAQVID010000021.1 GCA_028695865.1 Thermoguttaceae bacterium
TGAAGAATCGGAAGCAAAAAGGATTGTATGAGTTGTCGTGTTGTGCGGCCTGAATCCCCCCGTTTTCCGAAGGTAAACGGGGAACGAATGACCGAAAACTGAAGAATCGGAAGCAAAAAGGATTGTATGAGTTGTCGTGTTGTGCGGCCTGAATCCCCCCGTTTTCCGAAGGTAAACGGGGAACGAATGACCGAAAACTGAAGAATCGGAAGCAAAAAGTCGGGGTTTCGTTCGTGATCACGTTCACTTGTCGCGGTCTCCATAATGGATCATGGAACTTCTTGCAATTTACTTTCCGGAAATGTCTTGCAATTCGTGATTCGTATTGGTAAAATGATTGAAAGGGAGAAAAAAATCGCATTTACACAACATTTTATTCCTTCTGAAAGGAAAGCATGATCATGAAACGTGAAATATCTCGACGATCGTTCTGCACAGCGGCTGGACTTGCCGCCGTGGCAACAGGCATGGCCCATGGGGCAGAGCAAAAAATTGCCGGCTTTGACCAGGCTTCGCGGGAAACAATTGAGCGTATTCCCTGGCAACGAAAAAGCGACCGCAAGATACGCGTCGGACTGGTAGGGTACGGAGTGTGTCGTTTTTCTGCGGAGTTTGAATTTCAGAACCACCCGAACGTTGAAATCGTTGCGGTGAGCGACCTGTTTCCTGATCGCTGCGCCGCGCTGGCCCAGCGGGTACAATGTAAAAAAACGTATCCGTCGCTCGAAGAACTTGTAAAAGACGATCGTATTGAAGCGGTGTTCGTCGCTACGGACGCTCCATCACATGCCCGACATTGCATCGAGGTTCTCAATCATGGCAAGCATGTCTGCACGGCGGTACCTGCCTTTCGGGGCGACATAGACGATGCCGAAAAGCTTCTGGAATGTGTCAAGAAAAATCGCGGGCTCATTTATGCGATGTTTGAAACATCAATGTTTCACGACGATCTTTATGCAATGCGTCGAATCTATGAAGCAGGCGGTTTTGGTCGAGTGATTTATTCAGAAGGCGAATATTGCCACACGCGAAAGCCGGGCGCGCCGTCCATTGGATCGTATAAAGACTGGCGAAAAAACGGTTGCCCCATGTGGTACCCGACGCACGCGACCGCCTATTATGTCGGCGTAACCGGCGGCAGTTTTACCGATGTCTCCTGTCAAGGGCTTGTGCCGCTTGACAAGGAAAAAAGAACCCCTAACGCCATTGGCAACATCTTCAACGGCGAGATTGGCCTGTTCCATACCTCGGAAGGAGGACTGTCCCGCATGATGGTCTGTCCGGCCTATGGTAAATACCTGGAAGCCGGACGGGTTCGCGGCGAAATCGGCGGCTTCGATGGTACTTACCTTGATGTTCACAGTTCCTACACAGGCACGGACGATGGACGGCGGATCGTGAAAAAGCTTGGCAAGTACTTATACAAGCCGGGCCTTCCGCCGGGAGTTGCCCCGGGCGGTCACGGCGGGTCTCATGGTTATTTGTGTGACAATTTCGTCAATGCCATTCTGACGTCGAGTCGGCCGGCAGTTGATGTTTACGACGCGCTCAACATGACGACGCCCGGCTGGTTTGCGCACCTGTCGTCGGTTAAAGACGGCGAAACATTTAAAATCACGCAATACAAACGGGAAAGTTAGTCGCCTGTTTTACTTCAATAAGTCGGCGGGCAGAGCCAAGGCGACTTTTGCAATTCGGCTTCCGAGTAATTGAGCAAGTTTTTTACCGAAATCATCGGCGGCGACGGAATCTTTTTGATTCCACAAGAGCGCGCCGATTCGGCCCGACTTGCCGGTTCCGGGCATAAGCAGCCCCTCATGAAACAGGAACGTATTGAGTCCATTGACGACAGACTCCTGACCGCCATTGCGGCCGCCGCCGACAGCCAGAGCGCCTCCGATTTTGCCCTGTAAGATTGTATGATCGATTTGGGCAAAAAACGCGGAAATCATGACAGTCGGCATACTGTTGTGTACCGGACTGCCGACGATAATACCGCGAACAGACCCATCGGCGAGTTTGGCCTGTAATTTGGCGTAAGAGCCGTTTCCTTTGACCGCGGCCGAACCGAGTACCCGTTCGGTATCGAATAATTCGTAATCAAGCAGTTCAATGATTTCTGTCTGGATGTTGTCCGGCGCAACTGCTTTTGCGGCGTCAAGGGCAATGCCGAGCGATTCAAACGTCGTCTTGCCGCGTCGCGGACTTCCGCTGATTCCGATGATTTTTATTGGAGACCTGGAAGTGTTCCCTTGTACTTTGTCCGGGGAAAGGAGTGGGGCTCCCACGGCCGCCATTCCGGCCGCAACGGCGCTTGTGGTTAAAAAGTCACGTCGATTTTTGTTGTTTTGCATGGATTACCTCATCAGTTGTTATATCGGTTGTTATATCAGTTGTTATATCAGTGTTATCTACATCGGTTAAGTTGATCTTTTGTGTTGCGCGGCTTGGATTTTCCCGTTTTACAAAGGTCAACGGTGGACGAGTCACGCAAATGAAATGTTGTATATTACAACTCCTTCTTTTTTGATAAACGGTCAAGAGACCGGAGGCGGAATTCTTTACTTGGAACAGCACAATTCTTCGCGTACTGCCGGACGACAAAACTTTTAATGTTTTGCGTCTTTTGAAGTTGAATGTTGGAATACCGCGACAATACGGAATCCAACGAAGCGACTTTTTCGATCCGATTCGTAAACACCGCGATAGGCACTGCGGCAATATTCCGGCGTACTGTCCCAACAGCCTCCGCGATCAATTCGCGTATTGCCCAAAGCGGTTTCCGGAGCAACAGGATCGATGACATCGCCTTTTGAAAAGTCGGCGAAGCGATCATGGCACCATTCCCAAAGATTGCCGTGCATGTCGTGAATTCCCCAGGCGTTGGGAGATTTCGTCGCGACCGGATGCGTTGTTCCTGTATCGGTCGGTTCACCATACCAAGCCAGGTCGTTGAGCTTGCCTGCGTAAGGACCGCTTGAAGCGGCCCGGGCAGCGTATTCCCACTGCGATTCGGTCGGAAGAGCGAAGGTCACTGAACTCTTTGCGTCGGACGTTTTCGTCAGGATATCGGACAGCTTTTTGCAAAACGAATTGGCGTCTGCCCAGGAAACCTGATCGACCGGCAAACACTCGCCTTTGAAGTTCGACGGATTAGTTCCGGTTACCGCCTTGTACATCTGCTGTGTGACCTCCGTTTCGAGTATCCAGAAGCCGCGAGAGAGTGTGACCCGGTGCTGAAGCTCGGAATCATCCCGATCTTTTTCCGTTTCGGGACTGCCCATGGTAAAAGTTCCGGGCGGACACCATCGGAAGGGAAACGCCACGCTGGCAACGACTATCACCTGACGCTGGCCCGCTTGAGTTCCTTCCGGAATATCAGCGGACTTCTGTCCCCAAGCGATTGAACCGAACACGAACACGAAAAACGCGGAAAGCATAATCTGTTTCATGACGAAATCTTCCTTTTCAAAATTCCCTGCCGCGAGCATTTTGGAGTTCCGCGGCATTTTGCTTAAGCCTTTGCTTTACTGCGCGGCATACATCAGGGCGATTGCGGCTTACTCATGGTCGTTTTCATACTTTTCATCGTTTGAGGGTGAATAAGGAGAAAGCGGGAACAAGCACGCGCCGAAACATCGCCCAATATTGTTTATTTATTGTTTATGATTGTCTATTGTTTTTTGCGTTGAACCATTTTCAGTATTTTATCAGAATCACCATACCGGAGCAAGAGGGCTGTCGAAACAAAAAACGCCGTTCCAATAAGGGCTTGCCCAAAACTTTTTAGATACTTCAATTTTGGGTTATTCACTCCCCGTTTGCCTTAGGAAAACGGGGGGCAGCCCGCGTAACACGAAAAGCAATCGCAGTTCTCCTTTCAGACCGTTTTTTCACGGAAGATCGACGGCGGACAATCGCATGGCGTTCGCGTCTTCGACCAAAACCGCTTTTTCCAAAGCGAGTACCTGTTTTGTGCCCGTCATGAATCGAATGACATGACGACCGGGGGCAAGCTCGAACGGCTTATTGGGCCCTTTGTCGGAAAAGGTATTTGAACTGACGTTTCGCCACGGCTTATTGACCCCGTTGGGACGCAAGAGTATTCGATCAATCGGTTTACCATCGTCAATCTGAATCATGCGACACCGCGTGTCGGGGGATTCCGTCAAAATGAAAATCCAAAATTCGCCCTTTTTCGGAACATCGAACACAGCTTCGCTTTCTCCGTTTTTTCCTTTGCGGACCTCGCCGTAGATTGCTCCCTGACGAATCTTTTTTAAGAGAGCGACATTGGCTCGCGAATCGACCACAACGCTAACGCACCGCGAAAAGCCGTCTGATGTTGCGATTCGAAACGCGGATGTATTGCGACGAGGCTGGCCAATTGCCTGAGGGCATGACGAGACGGTCAGTGTAGTCGGTGTCCCGGGTACGATCTGTCCGTGACGCGGCGACACGTCGAAAAAGGCCGCTCCTTCGGGCTGGGCAATATTGAATTCAACCGGTTGCGAACCTTCAGCGAAAAGCGAAACGGTTTGGAGGCCGACGCTGTTTGACGATTGGTCGATGGATACGCTGCTGATGTCGGTCGTAAACGGGGCGGGACGATAGGGAATCGCTTGTGGTCCTTTCTGAACGAAGGCGCCCAGATGAGGTTTATTCCAAGGCGCAAAGTTGGGGACCATCGTTCCGGCGTCTCTTGCGGGTGAATCGGCCGTCAGGGAGAACAGGCCCTGGTCCACGTTTTGAAAATTTGCGTCTGCGGCGATGCCGTGTTGTTCCTGATTGATCTTGCGCATTGATTTGAGCATCGATCCGGAGTTTCCGGAGACAATCAGATCGTAATCGAAGTCGGAACGAAGTTTATCAAAGAGGGCGGACGCGGCAAAGGTATTGCACGCCGCGATATTGTTGCGCGAGACGGCTTTGAGCATGTTCTGGGACGCGACGGCATCGTATTCCTCGGGCGGACCGCCGGGCGTATTAAACGCTGTTCCATAGCCGTAAATCGTATTGTTGAAGAAATGAAGTCGCCCCAGGCCCAAGTGCCCATAACCGTTTTTGAATCCGGCCCCGATAAAATCGAACTCGTCGCCCGGGTTGCAGAAAAGATTGCCAAAAAGCCAGGAGGGCCCGACGCGACACGGAGCCGTACTGACGCCGCACAAGCAACCTTCGGTGCGATTATAGAAGAATCGGCAATTGATCTGTCCGCCGTCGAGTTCCATACCATCATCGTTTCCGAACGCGAGATAATTACCGCAAATTTCGGCGTCCTTGCGTACCGAGCCGATATTGCTTCCATTGCTTCCCCCTTCAACAACATCGTTCCAGCGTTTGAGGTCACTGCCAATAAAGTCGTTGAATCGCAAGGCCAAGCCGGCAGTATCGTACACAAACACGGCGTTTGGTCCGGCGGGGTGCGAATAGAACCAACTGTTTGCCGTACCACGGGGATCGTGAATATAACATCGTTCGACAAGAATATTTTTGCAACTCCAAACGCGAATGCCCGCGTGATTATTGAGGTAGCGCTTACTGCCCGGCATGTAGTATTTGCCGTCGTAATCGATTCGCTGCTGACCAATTTGCCCAAAGCCAAAAATGTCGCAATTGATGATTTGAATGTTCGAGCAATTGTCCAATCTGATCGCGTCGATTTGACCTCCTTTAATCGTCATGTTTTCGAGTATGACATAAGAAACATTTTTGAACGCGAAGCCGGAAACGGATGTGTCGCCGCAGTCGAGAGTGGTACCCGGCTTGCATGTGTATCGGATATAGCCGTCGGGTTTTCCCGATTTCTGAATATCAATGGGCAGATCGGCTTGAGTCAATTCAATTGTTTTCGCAATCGGCACACGCACAGATTGCGTTGTAAACGAACGCGTGACATGACCTGAACGACCACTGTCGGTATATTCAAGTTTAATATCGTAAGTCGTTTCTTCTTTCAGATGTACAATGGTACCGCGGGCAGCACGTTGAGCGGGCTCGTAGACCGGCGGATAAGCCGATTGCCACTGCTCTTCGCCTTGTTCGCGATAAAGAAGGGAGGATGAGAAATTACGCTGTGATCGGCCCAGACAATTCAGCAGGGAAACACTGCAAACCTGATATCCCGGTACAAGCTCGATTTCGTGCTCTTTGGGAGTAAACGAGATTTCACGGGGTTTACCGAAATAGATTTCTTTTCCCCAAACGCGCTGACCATTGTATATTTCATCGCCTGGAAAACGGCACGATACAACGATGCAATCCGCTTGCCCGACAGGAAAACGAACGGAACAATGATCGGTTGCAAAGCGATTTTTCGGACTTGTATATGTCGCGAGTTTTTTTGAGTCCTGAAATAAATCAACTTGCAAGCAAGCGATTTCAACATAGTCGGTTTGGATGATTCCGTCGAATTGCATTTCAGAAGAAGGCCAGCCGTTGACCGGTTTCATGATTTCATGTTCCAGACAAACACCATCGGGGCAAGGTGTTCGCAGTTCCAGTTCAAAATGATTATCATTACTTTCGAACCGCATGTTACCGGGACGAGGTTTCCAAAAGAGCATGCTTGTTCCGTCGAGTACGGTCAGGGTCAACGGAGAGAAAACGACACTTGCGCCGACCTTGCCCCGGGTAACAACGCGGCAGTTGATTTCAACAACGTCCGCCGAGCCTGCCGCGAACATGAACTTGACATCGGTTGTTCCGCGGTCGTTCAGTTGAGCACCGACACGGCGAATTTCTTTTCCCTTTTTGTACATTTTCGCTTGCAGAAAAGCCAGACCGGGCTCGTCCGAAGTCATTCGCCCTTGCAGAACAAACGCCTGATTGGGCGTGTCCGGCTTGAAGCGTTGCAAAAGACTGAATGCCAATTCGGTTTCCCGCAAAACCGTGCACTTCAGACCACTGTCAACCTGCTGAAGCTTTACGGCATTGCCCTGTGGGCTCCATGAGACCGGTATTGCGTTCTCCCATTGCGAAAAATCGGGATTTTTGAGAACGGCCTGGGCAGTTGAATCGCTTGCGGCAAAGAGCAATGGGCGAAAAGCGGCGGGAAACAGGCCCGACGCGAACAGTATCAAAAACGTACAGCACAGAAATACAAGCAGTCTTTGTTTCATTTTTGTCCTCTTGCCAAAAGTAAAAAATTACGATACAACCGATTCTTCAATTTTCGGTGATTGGCTCCCTGTTTACAATTGGATTACAATTGGCGAACGGGGGGATTTCGGGCCACACAACGCACAAAATCAAGTCAAGCCCGTATCATGACAATTATCATAAATGTTTTACTCGTCCTTGTCAATAACGGCTCTTGCATTTCCTTATTGGTTTCGATACAATGAGTATTGGATATAATCCCGGTTGACGGGATGATTTTGGATTTAACTTGGGTTTCCGTGTTGCGCTCCCTGCGAGTTTGCCGTTTTCCGACAGTAAACAGGGAGTGGAGCACGAAAAACGAATTGCGGATGTAAAAATCAGGAAAGGAATGACGATGAAGCGATTATCGTGTGTATTATCGATTGTGATTAGTGTACTTTTGTCGTCCTGCGTTACGACGTTGTGGGCAGCCGATCTCTTTGTCGGCGCGGTCTCTGTGGATATTTGTCCTGACAAGCCGGTCTTTTTGGCAGGACAGTTTCGTCCCAGGGTATCGACCGGAGTTGAATATCCGGTTACGGCCAATGTGATTGCGATTGAATCGAAAAAAGAGGGTAAAGAACTTGATTACGCGTTTTTCATCAGTATTGATACGGTGGTGATTCGGCAGCCGCTGCCGGAACTGTTGCGGGCCGGTTTTGCGGCGGAGTTCCCTGGCTTCGACGCGGACAAGCTCATCGTCTCGGCGACACATACGCATTCCGCTCCGGCACTGAACGACGACGCGTTTCCACCGCAAGAAGGGGTGCAACCGCCTTCGGAATACACCAAAGGAATGGTTCCGAAAGTAATCAAGGCGTTGCGTAAAGCTTGGGACAGCCGTAAACAGGCGAAGTTTTCATACGGACTCGGTGGCGCTGTCGTTGCGTACAATCGCCGGGCGGTTTACGACGATGGTACGGCGGTCATGTATGGAAAAACGAATACGCCGAACTTTCGTTCCATCGAAGGTTTCGAAGATCACGACGTGAATACCATGTTCTTTTGGGATATGAAAGACAAACTTGTCGCCATGCTTGTCAATGTTTCGTGTCCGTCGCAGGAAACGGAGAGTAATCACGAAGTATCTGCCGACTACTGGGGACCGACCCGCAATGCATTGCACAAACTGTATGGCAACGATGTTGTGATTTTGGCCCAATGCGGAGCCGCCGGCGACATGTCGCCTCATCTGCGTTATCGCAATGCGGCCGACGACCGGATGACACGTCTGCGAGGTCTGAAAAGAACGGAAGAAATTGCCCGGCGCGTTGTTCGCGGAGTCGAAGAAACGTACAAACCGGCCGCCTCTGACAAAAAGACCGATGTCGCTTTCGGTCACAAATATGCCGTACTGTCGCTGCCTCAACGCAAGCCGACAAAAACAGAATATGAGAATTGCAAAGCCTTGTGGGAAAAACAAAAGGCCGATCCCAAAAACGGACAGGCCAAATGGAATTTGCGTATCATTGCCCGCTATGAAGATTTGGCGAAGAATCCCAATCCGGTTTTCCAAACGCCGGTGAACGTTGTTCGAATCGGCGATACGGTCGTCTGCACGAATCAATTCGAGCTTTATACCGACTTTGCAACGCGAATCAAGGCCCAATCGCCTGCCATTCAAACTTTTGTTGCCCAGTTGACCAATGGTGCGAAGAATATGAACAATCCGAAATCAGGGACTTTGGATGCAACATACGGAAGCGGCGGAACCTATCTGCCGTCGGAACGAGCCGTTCAAGGCGGCGGGTACGGCGCGATTATTCAAAGCAATATCGTCGGTCCTGAAGGCGGACAGATGCTTGTTGAAGAAACACTCAAAATGATTAACGAACTCTGGAAGTAAGCATTTGAGTCAATTTTGATTTTCACGATTCACGACCTGAAAGTCCCCGTTTTCCGAAGGTGAACGGGGATTTTGCGGGAAGAATGAACTTGCGAATAAGCAAGCGATGGTAAAAGTCGTGTGTTACGAAGCGATGAGTTTACATGAGTAGCGTTTGAAATATTTTGTTCCAATTGAGAATGGATCACCACAGTTATTCCCTCCCCTTACAAGTGATTATTTTATGTATAGAGTTTTTTGTTATCCTGTTGTATTGGCTTGTCTGTTTTATCTTGCGCCAAATGAAATCCGGACAACTCAAGCGGCTTACGCGGAACCGATTGCCATTCCTGTTTCGACTTTTGAGAATAAGTCCGATGATTCCGGACAGGATGTAAAGCCGTGGAATCAAATTGATGTTCTGGTTTTGAAGCAGCTCGAAAAGAAAGGTCTGAAGCCGGCGTCCGTTTGTTCGGATTCTGTCTTTTTGCGTCGCGTTTATCTTGATCTGCTTGGTCGGATTCCGCAACCGTTCGAAATCAACGAGTTCTTGAAAGACACGGCAAAAGACAAGCGTGCCCGAATGATTGATTCACTCCTTGCGGACGAGCGGTTCTACGACTATCAGACGATGAAATGGGCTGACCTGCTTCGAATCAAGTCGGAGTTTCCGATCAATCTTTGGCCCAACGGTGCTGTGGTTTATCATCGTTGGGTGCGGGAACAGCTCCGTAATCATGTCCCGTATGACCAGTTTGCCCGAGAACTGTTAACGGCCAGCGGGAGTAATTTTCGCTGTGGTCCCGCGAATTTTTATCGAGCCGTTGCCAGTCGCGACGCGTTGTCTTATGCCGAGGCGGTTGGCTCCGTATTTCTTGATATATCGACGGATACGCTTTCGGAATCGCAACGCAACGATCTTTCTCAATTCTTTTCCCGGGTAGCGATAAAAGGAACGGCTCAATGGAAAGAAGAAATTGTATATTGGAATCGTCAGCCCATTGAATCGGGAAAAGTCGTTTTTCCTGATGGAACGACAGACGCAATCAAAAGCGATCAAGACCCCCGGGCGGTTTTCGCGCAATGGCTCACGAAAAGCGACAATTCGTTTTTCAAAACTTGCGTTGTCAATCGAATTTGGTTCTGGCTTTTCGGCAGTGAAATCGGCAGTGGTTCGCAAAATCGAATAGGCATGAAAAACTCCATGAGCGGTATGACTCCAGGCGATGAACCGCTTGTGCCCGGCCTGCTGGAATATTTGGGTAATGAACTTGTTCGGAACAATTTCGATCTGTTGAGTGTATACCGTTTGATTTTGAATTCCCGAACATATCAGCAATCGTCACTGCAAAAAGAATATCGCGCGGACTCTCAAAAATATTTCGCCGTCTATCCGATTCGTCGCATCGAGGCTGAAGTTTTGCAAGATATTTTCATTCAGATTTTCAATCTGCAAATTACTTACGTGAGCGAAACACCGGAGCCGTACGCGTACATTCCATCGCGACAGCAGACGGTGCAGCTTGGCGACGCGGGCATTACGAATTCGTTTCTTGAAATGTTCGGCCGGGCGACACGCGATACCGGTATGGAGTCAGACCGCAATAATGATATTACGGCGTCGCAAGAGTTGTTTTTTATCAATTCCAATGAAATTAATCAGTGGGTTCAGCGTAAGGTCCGTCAAACAGTTGCCGGCGGCAAGTCTTCCCAAAAAGGGGCCGGACAACTGCAACAGCAATTGCGATTTCTTTGGCTGTCGATCATTTCGCGTCCGCCTTCGCAGCAGGAGCTTGACTATGCCGTCGCGCTTTTGAAGTCCGGCAAGAATAAAAATCAAGTCGCCGAGGACCTTGTCTGGTCGCTCCTGAACAGCAAAGAATTTCTGTGTCGTCACTAGTGTTTTGTTCTACTTATAAGTATCGTTTGACGCGAATTTGGAACAGACAGGACTGCCAGCACGGACGCAATGCCTGACGGCAGGCAGGTCTCGTCCGCGCGCCGGGAAACCAGGCGTCCGCGTCTGGTTGAGCGAACAAAGAGCAACTGCTGTTTATTTGTGTAACGAACCACCCGTGTTTGGGATTTTAATGATCCTCATCGAAGTTCAACGTCTGTGGGATGTGCTCCAATCGCTCTTTGGCAAGGTTGCAGTAATTTTGAGAAATCTCATAACCGAGATAATGTCGGTTCAATTTTTTGGCGGCGCACAAAGTTGTCGCGGTGCCGAAAAAAGGATCAAGGACAAGGTCGCCGGCATTGCTCGAAACACGAATAATTCGTTCCATGAGCAGTTCGGGCATTTGGCAGCCGTGAGTTCCCCGACGCTCTTTGAACGTTCCGCAGACACGGGAAAAGAACCAGACACTCTCATCCTCGCAAAACGCTTCCGGAGCATCTTGCGGTCGCAAAATCCAGGTGTCGTCCGGAATGCGCCCAATCGGATTGGCCCGAAGATCATTGTAGACCAGTTGACGAGCGCTGGGGACACGAATATCTTTATCGTTGAAAGTAAACTGTTTTTCGTCTTTGACAAAATAAAAGAGGTGTGTATGGGAACGTGTAAACTTGTGAGCGCAATGCACACCGAACGTGTAATACCAAATGATCCAGTTGCGAAGTTTAAAATTCAGGTTCCGGGTAGCCAGTACCTTCAGTTCTGCCGCGTAATCATCGCCAATGGCAAGCCAAAACGTTCCGTTCGGTTTTAAAACACGCCAGATTTCCTCAAACCATGACTTGCACCATTTGAGATAGTCGGAGGAACTTCGCTTGTCCTTGTAGGAATCATACTCGTAACCGATATTAAAGGGGGGATCGGTAAAAACCAGATCGACACAGCCCGGCGAAAGTTCTTTCATTCCTTCGATGCAATCCTGACAAATGATGGAATCTGTAATCATGATTCATTTTCCTTTCCAGCGATGAGCCGGTGAATAACTTCGTGAGCAAGTAAAAGTCCAAATATTCCGGTAATCGTTGGGAGACTTCCGAGCGTGGAACGACGGCGTCCGGGAAGCGTGCGGTCGTCTTCGGAATATTCCGGTGGTAATATGTGTTCTGACTGACGTTGGCCAACAGGTTCCGGGGAATAAACGCATGGAACATCGTCCGTGGAAACACCGCGACGGCGAAGACGCTTGCGAACCATGGCCGACAAGGGGCAATGAGTAACACTGGTCAGGAGACCAACGCGAATCGCGGTCGGGTCCGTTCGCAATGCGGCTCCCATACTGGAGATCATTGGAATCCCGCGATGGAGTGCCGAGGCAATCAATTCGACTTTCGGACCAAGCGAATCAATCGCGTCGACGAGAAAGTCGGTACGCGGCTGGTCATCGAGCAGTGGGCCAATGGTCGAAGCGTTGAGTAATATATTGTGCGTCTCCACCTGGGCACTTGGATTGATTGCCAGAATACGCTGTCGGGCAACTTCGGTTTTGGCCAAGTCAACCGTAGGCCACAGAGCGAGTATTTGACGATTGATATTACTGGGCTTGATCGTATCGCAATCAATCAAACAGAAACTGCCGACACCGCTTCGCGCAAGGGCTTCAAGGGCAAAGCCGCCGACCGCGCCCAGTCCGGCGATCACAACACGACTGGCATGCAGTCGCTCAACGGCCTGGACTCCAAGCATTTGTTCAATGCGGTGAAATTGTCCATAAACAGGCGTCGTCACGGTTTGGCTCCTTCAGGCCGGGAATCGGGCCAAGCGGCAAAAAAGCGATCTTCATTGCGGCGGAGAAGTGTCAGAAAATCACCTGTTTCGATATTTCGCAATCGGGCCAACGCCTGGGCCAACAAGGGAATCAAGGCAGGGCTCCTCACGACGTTGGAAAGAGAATTTTCATTGGGGGACAACGATAACTGGTTTCGCAACGGACCAGGTTGATCTGTTTCGAGAAGAATACGATCGACAGGCACCGTCTGAATCGCGGCAAGAACTTTCGGTGAAGGCGACAGAATATGCTCTGGACGGAAGGAAAAATAAAAGTTGTCATGTCTGGCCCATTGATTTGCGATTTCCCTGCTTTCGGAAAAAGCATGAAAAAGGACAAGGGGAACTTGTGCCAAACGTTCCAGTTGAGTGGAAATTACACCGCTTGCCCGAACACAGTGAAGTATAACAGGAAGCTGTTGATCTGTTGCCAGGTCCAATTGCAAGGCAAATATCTTTTCCTGAAGTACCTTGTTTGCGTTTGGCAAAGAAAAATCCAATCCAATTTCGCCTGCGGCCGGTCGGCGACCATTGCGTGCCCGCGCGGAAACGCACAGTTGCCAAAGTTTGGTCTTCCAGGAGTCGTCCAGAGAATCAACATACCAGGGATGAACGCCAAGCGTCGGGTAGACCTCACCCCGGGCAAACGCCAAGAGCAGTACTTCATCCCAATCGTCGGGCGATGTGCCCGAGCAGACGAACCGATCGACTCCAACGCGGCACGCCTCATCCAAAAGCGTTTGGGCTCCATACGGATTCAGATGGGATTGCAAATGGACATGCACGTCGCTGTAGTGTTTCGAATCTCCTGTTGTATCGCGATTATCTGACATTGGAATCATTACGAACGATGTGTATATCGCGTTGCCGTTTCCGGTACAGTACGGAAAACCGCAAGCAGATACCCCGCACCGATTATTTCTTCTCGATTATTTCTTCAAAACTTCTTGAGCCAGTTCAACAATGTGCTCCGAAGTAAAACCGAAATGCTTCATAAGAACGCCGGCAGGTCCGGAAGCGCCAAAGCCTTTCATGCCCAGGAAAACTCCGTTGTGGCCCAGATATCGTTCCCAACCCTGCTCTATTCCCAATTCAACGGCGACTTTCGGCACTTGGGGGGGAAGAATGCGATTCTTGTAATCGATCGGCTGCTGCTCAAACAGTTCCCAAGAGGGCATACTGACGACCCGCGCTGGAATACCTTGGGCGTTAAGCGATTCCCACGCTTTGAGACACAAACCAACTTCACTGCCGGTTCCTATCAAAATAACCTTGGGATTGCCCTTGGGGGCATCGGCCAGAATATAAGCGCCAAAGGCAACTCCTTTGGCCGAACCGTAGATCGAGCGATCGAGGGTCGGCAGATTTTGACGGGTCAAAACAATAACCGAGGGTGACCGTTTTAGTTCCAGAGCGGTTTCGTAAGCGACGGCAACTTCGTTTGCGTCCGCGGGGCGGAAGACCACAACGTTCGGTATGGCGCGAAGTGAAGCAAGCTGCTCAACCGGCTGATGAGTCGGGCCGTCTTCACCGACACCAATTGAGTCGTGAGTAAAAATGAAAACGGTAGGAATCTGCATGATTGCGGCAAGTCGAATCATGGGACGAAGATAATCGGCAAAGACAAAGAACGTTGCGCAGTATCCGCGAAGGCCCGCAAGGACCAGTCCGTTCGTCGCGGCCGCCATGGCGTTTTCACGAACGCCGAAATGAATATTGCGCCCCGCGGTGCCAGGGCCGAAAGCGCCCGCGTTCGGGAATTTGAGTTCGGTGCAATTCGACGGAG
>JAQVID010000555.1 GCA_028695865.1 Thermoguttaceae bacterium
GGCAATCGATTTGGGACCGGAAAGTTACCATAAAATTGAGCAACTTGGCATGACGCTCTGGTCGAGTCAGCAAACGTCAGATCGCTGGAAACTTTTCCGTTACAATAATTTTTCACACAATACACTCACGGTCAATGGAGCACTTCAGCTCGTGGACGGCAAAGGTGTTTTTACGCAAACGCATATCGGTTCGGCCCATGAGGCATCGACAGCCGAAATTGACTTGACCTCAATTTACGTAAAGGAATTGGAATCGGCTCACCGCAAGGCAATTCTGTCCCCGGACGGCTCACTTGAAACAATCGACTCTGTTAAAGCCAATGCCGACCGTCCCGCTCAGGTCGAATGGCGTATGCTCACACTTGCCAAAGTGAAAATCACGCAGGGTAACACAGCCGAATTCGAAGCAGTCCGTCCAGACGGCAAAACTCCAGCCTCTCTTCGCTTGACCGCCTCGGCAACGGTCCCACTTGAACTTGAAGTTCGCGACGCGTCGGTGAACCAGAGTTTCGACCAGCTCAATCCGGGCGTCTCCATGGTCATCGTTCGCGCAAAACTCGGCCCGGGCCAAGCGACCCAATTGCATGTAACACTAAAATAATGTCCGCGATAACCGGAACGGGGAAAATGGGCGCTTTTTAAGTTGTTTTGCGTACCCGCCCTGTTCCCTCTGACAAGCACAGGTGTATTCGCAAATTGATTCGAAATTCTGCCGCGCAGGAAGGCGAACCATTGGCGTGCGGAAGAAAAGCTCCCGCTTCGACCTTTGTTTCTTTCAAGCGGCTGTTTCTTTCCAAGCGGCTGTTTCTTTCCAAGCGGCCCCCGGCTTTTCCTCTTGCCATCGAAAACTTTGCATTTACTCTTTCGAGCGAAAGCGCTGTTTGCTCTGTTGTGCCTGTACTCAAGATCGTTTTGGGAGTGCTCCGGGGCACTCCCCAAGACCAAAAACGAGTAATTTTTTACTTAACTCATGTATTTGTCATGTTTTACCGTCTCATGGCCCAGCAGACCACTCGAAGTGGAAAGAAGCGCAATTGAGTTGGGGGCAGGCCTTGACACGTTGGGAAAAAGGGGTAGAATTGGCTCGATTGTATTGGTTCTAAAGAGTCCGATCGGTCCAGGCTCTTGGAACATGATTGTTTTACCAAACAGACCGATACCCAACAAACCGCCGAAAACGTCATAAGAGAGGCCGAAAGAAGTCTCTGAACAGATGTGTCATGCAGGCGGTAGCGAAAGGACAAATCATGAGTAGCGACAAACCCGTCGAATCCGCAGAAGCCACCGAGACGACTGAACGTAAACCTCTTTCCATTCAAGGTCTTATTGACGCAGGTGTTCATTTCGGACACCGGGCCAGCCACTGGAACCCCAAGATGCGGCCTTATGTTTATGGTCGCCGCAAACTTATCCACATTATCGACGTTCGAGAAACCGTTCGCGGTATCCTCCGTGCCAAAAAGTACTTGAAGCAAGTCGCCGCCAATGGCAGTTTCGCTCTTTTCGTTGGAACAAAACGTCAGGCAGCCGAGACCATTAAAACTCAGGCAACCCGTTGCTCCATGCCTTACGTTGCTGAACGTTGGCTTGGTGGTACATTGACCAACTTCAAGACGATCCGCAGCCGACTGGGGCGTCTTCAGGAACTCGAAGAAATTATTCATGGCGATCAACTTTTGACCTACTCCAAGAAGATGCAGGCTTCGTTATCCCGGGAATACAAAAAAATGTTCCGCAACCTTGACGGTATTCGAACCATGGACCGTTTTCCGGAAGTCATGATCGTCGTTGACCCCAAAAAGGAAAAGAACGCCATTCGTGAAGCCCGAGCGTTGGGTGTTGTCTCCATTGCCCTGATCGATACCGATTCCGATCCGGATGAAGTCGATCTCCCGATCCCCGGCAACGACGACTCGATTCGTTCCATCGATATGATCCTGTACGAGTTGGCCAGTGCGGTCAAAGAAGGACGCGACCAATTTGAGGGGAGTAAAATGCTTGGTTCCGCTTCGGACAAGTAAGAAACAACTCCAGACTATTGCGCTTGTGCTTGAGCCGCTTGCCTTTGTTTCGATGTGCTGTTCCGTTGTGCCTGTTTGCCATGAAAAAAAGAAATTTTTTCCAGATAAGTACTTGAACAGCATAAGACAAACAATAATAACGAATGGTATCGCAAGCGGCCATACGCAAGCAGAAGATTTCTTTTTTCAATATTACATAAATAAAAACTAAAATCATATCAGGAGAATAGATACAATGGCTGAAATTACAGTGGCGATGGTCAAAGCGTTTCGTGAAAAAACAGGTCTTCCGATGATGGAATGCAAAAAAGCCCTCGTCGAAGCCCAGGGTGATGAAGAGCTTGCAATTGAATTGCTCCGCAAGGCTGGTAAAAAGACGATGGAAAAACGAAGTGGTCGTGAAACCGAAGCCGGCCGTATCGCGGTCTATACGGCTCCCAATGGGGTAACGGCCATGGTCGAACTTCTTTGCGAATCCGCTCCGGTTGCCAATACGCCCGAATTTGTTGCTCTTTTGGACCATATTGTCAAGCAATTGGCCGAAGGTCCCGGTGCCGCGACCGCTGACGAATTGCTTGCCCAAGGAAACCTGAAGCTCGAATTTGACGACTTGGTCAATAAAATCCGCGAAGTCTTCCGACTTACCCGAATTCTCCGTGTAGAAGGCAAGACCGGTACTTACGTTCATCATAATCACGGAATCGGTGTCGTTCTGGAAATCGAAGGCGATAATACGGAAATGGCCGATAATATTTGCATGCACGTTGCGTCCATGGCCCCAAAAGCAATTTGCAAAGAAGATGTTGATCCAGCCGTTTTGGCAAAAGAGCGCGAAATCGTGACCGAACAAACCAAGACGCTCAATTCGGATAAGCCCGATAATATCATCGCGAAAATCGCAGAAGGTCGTCTCAAGACCTTTTTGTCCCAAATTTGTCTTCTTGACCAGGAATTCGTTATGGATACAAGCAAGACGGTTGGCCAAGCAGCCAAGGATGCCGGAATCGTGATTAAGAAGATGCATCACTGGATTTTGGGCAAATAATAATCGAAAATAGCCTGGAGCGATGAGACAGTCGCTCTTGTGAGCGACTTGTCTTTTGGTTATAATCAAAGGATAAGCCGCTTTTTTTATAAGAAAACGATGATTGGCTCAAGAGGGAGTATTCCGGGAACGACATTCACACAAAATGGTCCGCCGTGTTTTGATGATCACAAGCTTGACGCGAACAGGCGAATTTTTCACGTGTCAAAAAGCTTGCGGCAAAGTACTCACCCGGCCAAGCGGCCTAACACAAGGTAAAAAAT
>JAQVID010000556.1 GCA_028695865.1 Thermoguttaceae bacterium
CACACAATTAAACATGAAGACGCGGCAATGGCAAGCAGAACAAACATGAGTCGAACTTTTTGCCGTTTCATTCTGGAAAGAACGATCAATCGCATGAGTGCCATGAATGTCATGAGTGGGCCTCCTGCTTGTTGAGTGGAGCATTGTCCCTGCGAACAATCTCCTGATATTGCGCGGCCAAATCATGAGCGTCTCTGAACGACGATGTTTCCATATCGGCAAGCAGACCACCGTCGCTTAGGATCACAATTCGTTTGGCCCATATGGCGACGGCCGGCTCATGTGTAACGATCGCAATGGTTCGACCGTCTTCCCGATTCAGCCGGTCCAGCATGCGGCAAATATTTTGACTGCTGACCGAATCCAAATTCCCGGTCGGCTCGTCTGCAAGGAGAATCGCCGGTTCCATACTCAGTGCCCGCGCAAACGCGATTCGCTGCTGCTGGCCTCCACTGAGAGTGTCGGGATATTGACGCAGTTGGTCGAGTATTTCGAGCTGTTCCCAAACGGCACGGCGACGATCCGCATCGGCTTTCACAGAACGACAGTCGGCTCGCAGCGGAAGGAGTATGTTTTCCTCGGCGGTCAAATGCGGAATCAGGTTATAGCCTTGAAAGACCAATCCGATTCGACGACGGCGAAACAGTGTTAATCTTCGGTCGGACAGGGTTGAAATATCATTGCCTTCGACTTCAACTCGTCCGGAGGTCGGGCGAATAAGTCCCGCAATCAAGTGCAAAAGCGTACTCTTGCCAGAACCGCTTGCGCCCATGACCGCGATAAACTCCCCTGTTGGAATGGACAGATCGATTCCGCGTAATGCTTCGATGGTGTTGTTGCCTTGTCGAAACGTTTTGACCAGTTGTTCCGTTCGAACGGCAAGTGTCATATTTTGATTTGTTTCCATTGTCTTGTTCTTTCATTGTACCTTGTTGGCGGCTGTATGTGCCACGGTCATATTTTGAATTTTGAAGCGATGCTCCAGCTCCATTTTATGCGCCGGTTCCTCTTGAGTTTTAGCGATCACGCGGCAACGTACTCCGGCTTCCGAAAGCAAACGGAACACGAATCCGGTGAAAAACGAAGCTTGCAATATTATTACGATTGTATACCAACGACAGAGAATAGAACAAATCAGATCAGGAGCACAACGGTTGAAAGATTTTTCTCATAAGGCGAAACGGCTGAATCAAAACGCGTTACGTTGAAACGGCAAACCGTGTCCATAAAAGCCGAACAAAACCCCACGGACCGCGATTTAGTCGCCAGGGCAAGAGCCTCGACAAGTACTCTTCCAGGATCAAAACCAAGAACCTGAACAAGATTCCGGGAAAAGATTCCGAACGTACCGCTAAGGAACCCAAGCATGGAAAAAAAACTGGAAAGCGACATGGGCCGTGAATACGCGCCCATGCTTAACCCGCACGACCCAACGGCAACAAGTTCCGCTTGCGACACGATCATCATTCTGTTAAGCGGATTACGATGGATCGGCATACCCGTAGGGTCGAATACAATCAACGCGGTCGCATAAGAACCGATCGAACGCGAATCGGTCGAACAAGAATCGGTCGAACGCAAATCACACGAACAAGAACCGGTCAAACGCGAACCGGTCAAACGCGAATCAGACGAACAAGAATTGGTCACCCGGAAATCAGACCGGGTTGCCATCGAACTCGATGAATCGACTTGCCGTAAAAAGTCAATGGCGGCGGTCAAATCCGGGTCCGTGATTTTTGCATGGTCACGGAACAGCAACCGCAATCGTGAGCTCCCTTCAGAATCGTTTGACAGTTCCTTTGCATCGTCTGCATCGTCGCAAGTGAAACAGCCAGTCGGGAACGGATTCGAAGCGGAATATTCCGGCAGCCTGTTCCAAAGAAACAACCAGTCGGAAAAATACGTTCGCAACTCTTTCTCGTTGGGTACAATCCCCAAACGGTCAAGACCGTTTCGAACAACAAGAAGATTGGCATACGCCGTTTTGGCATCCGATTTACTGTTTGTATTGTTCAACCACCCGGCCGCTTCGAGCATAAGAACACGACGATAGGCGACCGAGTTTTGCAGAGCATACAATGTTTGGTCAGATTGCTCGTCCCGCCGCGCGTCGCGATACCGGTAAAGCACTCCTGCTGAATCATTCAGCCAGAAGATTCCCGTTGCGACCACGGCAAACGATACCGCAATACAAATCCATAATCGACCGGTTGCGACCATGAAAGCGGATTCCTGACCACGGGGAAAAACCAAAAAATCACGGTGGAGAAACAAGTCGCCTCCGCCGCGTAAAAAATCACATTTCGTAAGTTCGACCACTCACGCCGTGATCGTAATTGTCTTTGGCGACATTGGCAAGTTTGCAACCCCATTCCGTAGGATATTCGCCGTTAATACAAGCCTGACACAGATTGAGTACCGGAATACCGATTGCGCGCGATATCGCTCGCACAGGAAGAAATCGCAAGGAATCGGCGCCAATATCTTCGGTCATTTCCTTTTCAATCTCGGGCGTGAGAATCCATTCGGACACGGGAAGTCCACGTTTATTGAAAAACGGTGTGGCAAACAATTCCTTGTACGTCGACATGTCCGTTCCGTAAAAACACGGCCCTGTAATCGGCGGACACGCCACGCGAACATGAATTTCTTTCGCCTTGCCGACCGTGCGAATTCGTTTGATCAAAACCCGCATCGTCGTTGAACGAACAATGGAATCTTCAACCAGAAATACTTTCTTGCCTTCAAGAACTTCCTGAAGCGGAGTGTATTTCGTTTCGGCTTTTCGCCAACGATATTCACCGGCTTCAATAAACGTTCGACCACTGTAACGGTTACGAATAAGCCCTTCCATGCACGGAATTTTCAGTGCGTAAGCCATACCGTCGGCAGCCGCTTTACTTGTGTCGGGTACCGGTACGACTATGCAACTGTCGTCCAACGGAATGTCTTCCTGACTGGCAAGTTCCTCACCAAGATTTTTTCGGGCAAGGTAAACACTTTTGCCGTCGAGCGTACTGGCTACATTGGCAAAGTAAGCCCATTCGAAAAAGCAATGCGACGTTCGAGGACTGTCGGCAAATCGCTCTATGCGAACCGATTTGCCATCGACAATAATAATTTGGCCCGGCTCCACGTTTTTAATCTCTTCGGACGAAAAGCCAAGATTGAACAGAGCAACACTTTCACTTGCCGCCGCAAAAAGAGAACCATCGAAGGCATAACACAGCGGCTTAATACCCAGCGGATCCCGGGCAACAAACATTTCTCCAAGCGCGTTGAGAAAGACGATATTATAAGTTCCGTCGAGCTTGGCGGTCATT